>CAYIYF010000001.1:0-33785 GCA_964367575.1 Candidatus Woesearchaeota archaeon
TGTTGTACCCTTTATGGTCAAACCACTCAAGAATCGCAGAAATTAGTTCAACTTCATTCTGGGCTGTTACTGTGTACAATAATCGCCAACCATTCGGCAAGTCATACTTCCATAAGTTGCTTATCTTGTATTTCCGTACATACTCTTTTGGGAATAATCTCTTTGGAATTTGGATACCGGCAAAAGCATTCTCTTTTAAGTCCTTGATTGCTCGAATCATACCTTTCTTAATCGGGTCATCTTCTTTCAATTCATTAAAATCTCTTTCAAGCTCATCAGAAATAAATACAACTTTAGAAGGTTTAATCACCCCCTAATCTCCTTTCTGGACATTAGTTTTTTAAGTAATGCCGAATTCCAAATCCATGCAATATGTCCTTCTTTATCAACAGCAATCTTATTGATGTTTTCTAAGTAGTCCAAGATTACCAAGAATGTCTGCCACATCACTTTTTTGGGAAGTTTTTTCCACAATTCTGTTCTGTTGAACTCTCCACTATATTTTTCGATGGTTTTTTCCACCATGAGAACAGTGTCTAATGTTGGAGATCTTACAAAGGGGTTTTTTGTCTTGTTTGTTAATTCTTGCATACGCAAATATATATCAATTGATATATAAGCTTTTCGCTAGGAATTTTACCCAAAAACAGGATGAGGGTATAGGTAGGGTACCATTTTTTGTACGCTTTATAAATAAGGCTTTGGAGAAAGTTTTTATATGACCTTTACAACATTTAAAATGAAGAAAAGAGGGAATATATGTCATCAATTTTAAAAAAGAAGGTTACAAGAAAAAAATTTCTAAAGTTAAGTTTAGCCATATTTGCTACAGCAATTATTGGTTCAAAATTAAATATCCTAAATAGAAATGAAAAACATAATCGTGGATATGGAAATAGCCCATACGGTGGATAAAAATGCCATCACTACCACAGCCAGGAGAAACAAATTGGGGAAATAAGTTAAATGAATTTATTCTTACAGGACATAACATAGATGGCACATTGAAAGGAGTTTTTTCAGGTGTTCTTAATCCGAAAGACTTTGGAGCTAAGGGCGATGGATTAAATAATGATGCTCCTGCATTCCAGGCGATGGTTGATAGTGTACCTGCTAATGGACGTGCATCAGTCGTAATCCCTCCTGGCACTTACAAACTCAACACAGTCATTACTGTAACGAATAAATTCATTTCTTGGTATGGGTGCGGTCCGAATGTCACAGAACTGCGCTTTTTAACGAGTGGATTTGATGTTAATGCTCCAACAGCTGATCCGAATGGCAAGCCAACACTGCTCATCAAAGACATGAGCATCTTGTCAATAGGAATTGTTACTAATGGAGTGACTCCTAATACGTTCGCTATAAAATATCGCGGTACAACAACAACTGGAATTGGTGGCAGTGCACTACTAGCTTCGAACCTTGTAATCGAGGGTCTTGATTGGAACAATAATGCCTTCGGAGTAATCTTTGACATCGCTGATTGCCAGAAGGGACGCATAGAAAATGTTATGGCACTCGGCAAGAATGGAGTCCACGTAGCAGACCCTAATGACCCGACAAGCACTACAGCATACTTTGTCAAGATTGGCAGGAATTCAACTGGACTGCAGATTCATCACTGCGAAATTTTCTTAGTGCATACATGCGTTGGAATCTTGGATGGAACTTCAGAAGGCATTTATGTATCAGATTGCATCTTTGTGAAATGTCATCGGGGTGTTGTAGCTGATAAGTCTCTCACTGGTGGTGCGATGGGAGGACTACAAGTCTTTCGCAACCACATAGCAGTTTTCAAAGAGGCTGTGCTGCTCATACGAGGTAGTACAGGTACTGGAGTAAATGAAGTTCACATAAGTGAGAACTACATCCTGCCACGCGGAGATGCTCTTGCTACTGAAGCGTCTGTTGGCATTAAAGTTGGTGGCGAACGCATCCACATCACTAACAATCTTTTATTATTAAACACAGGGGGTCCTGGTGCTTCTTATACTGGCATCACAATTGACTCTGCTTCTGGTGGTCCAGAGGTGAATGTAGTTACTGGAAATATAATTCAAAACTACAATAACAACGCTTCTATCATTCTTGCTGCTGGTACGCAGGGGAATGTAATCACTAGTAACATAATCAATGGCACTGGCGGAATTTTGGACAATGGCGTGCCTGCTTCAGACAATCCAAACATAATACGCTTCAACATTGGATCCAACGCAAACAAAATGGATATATGCCGTGTGAAGAAGTCAGTAACTCAGGCAATTCCTAACACTGATCCGTCAACATACCAAGGAACACAAGTTACTTTCGACACTGAAATCTTTGACCGTTTTAACACTTTCAATGCTGCAGGCAGTTATATCTCAATACCCGGTGGCGTGACACAAGTTCGCCTGACAGCTGGCGTGCGCTTTGATGTGCCTTCAGGTACGACGAATACAAATAGCGGTATCTACTCATTGGCAATCTTCAAATCCAATCCTGCTACCGACGTATTAATCTGCAGGCAGGTAATCGAATCAACTTCAGGCAAAGGAATCAAGAATCCTGATGGCAGTGGAGACGGAATAGCTTTGTGCGTGGACTCTGGTGTTATAACAACAACCGGAGGCGAGCAATTTTCTATTTGGGTTCATCAACATACCGACGATACAACATTAAATATTTTAAATACTCCAGAAACTTTCTTTTCTGTTGAGTTCCATAGATGAGTTATGTCTATTCAAGCTTGAAGTGTCAACATATCTCAATAAAATCTCGAGGAACTATGGTCATAATTTCATAACCTTCCTTTTTGACAAGTAAAGTATCCTCAATTCGTATCCCGAATTTTTCTTTTTTATTTGAAATATAAATTCCAGGTTCTATGGTAATAAAATCTCCTTCCCTCAAAAAATCATTGCTTTTTGGATGCAATTTTGGTTTGATATGGATATGTTTTCCTACGCCATGCCCCAGTCCATGCATATAATATTTTTTGTAACGTCCAAGCAAGTCTCTTGAATATCTGTCAAGTTCAAAGCCACTTACACCGTCTCTTACTTTTTGCACACATTTCCACTGGCATTTTTTTATTAAATCATAAAGTTTTTTCTCTTTACTATTTGCCTTTCCAATAAAGACCGTTCTTGTCATATCTGTGCAGTAGCCATTAACCTTGGAACCAAAATCAAGAATTAAAAAACCTCGAGAAAAATTTATATCTCTTGGTTTGGCATGGACTAGACTGTTATTATTGGCAACTATTGGGGGATATGAACTTCCAACACCATAATCTTTAAATCTCTTTAAAATGTAATCCCTCACATCATTTTCCTTTTCAAAATTAAAATCCTTAGTGATCTCATTAAATATACTGGCATTAATTTTGCATGCTTTTTTTACGCTTTGATATTGGTTCATTTTTTGAAAAGATTTTTCACCAGAAAAAAGATGTTTTCCTTTCTTTCTTTAAGCCTCCTAAAATAATAGGGAAACCATTCTTCTCCATAGGGAATATAACACCTGACAGCACATCCTTTCTTGGCCAATTCCTCCTTAAAATAAGGCCGTATTCCGTAAAGCATCTCAAACTCATACTTTTTTTGAGGTATTCTTTTCTTTTTTATAATCTTTCTTGCAAAATTGATTATTGCATCGTCATGTGTTGCAATAGCAATGAACTTACTTTTACCTAAAAATGAATTAAGAATTTTTCTGTAATTTTTATCAACATCACTTTTTTTCTGATAGGCTACGATTTCATTTTCCTTGTAAGCACCTTTAACAATTCTCAAACTTCCTTTTAATCGCACAATTTCATCAGCATCACTATAGGCTCTATATAGATATGCTTGTATCGCCTGAATAACGTCATTGTTATATTTCAATATCTTCTTGTAAAGATGCATAGTCATTTCAGTATTTGCAGAGCCTTCCATGTCTACTTCAAGCCTTAGGTGCAATCTTTTTGCGGCAATTGCAATCTTTTTAAAATTTTCAAAACAAAAATTTTTATCTATGGCCAAACCAATTTTGGTCAGTTTAATGGATATATTTGCGTTTAGTTTCTCTTTTTTTATTCTTTCAAGAATTTTTATATAAACCGATGTTGCATAATTAGCAGCAGCCCTATTCAGAACATCTTCACCAAGATGGTCGATAGTAGCATTTATATTTTTTTCTTTAAATTTCTTGGCAGCACCTATAGCACTATCAAGTGTTATGCCGGCTACAAAACGCTTTGCTAGAAATGCTAGTACTTTCATAAGGCCTCTTTTCATTGGTTATAATGTAATTGAATATATTAAGGTAACCTAAGCTTCTTAGAACAATGGTATAGACACTCCGAATAGTAGAGTGAGGGGTTATTGGTAGCTTTTAGAAAATCAACCAACAGAAGTTAGGTTAAACAATGAACTTTTTGATAAAGTCCTTAACCCCCTTATTTGAGAAGACCTCTTTAAAAAGAGTGTCATTACAAAATCTTTTTAAGATAACTCTAACATCTCAGTTCTTAATGTTTGTTGTCATTGAAACCAAAACGTACCAAGAAGAGTTAGATAAATGGACAAAAGCTGACAAAGAAGCTGCTAAAAAATTACCACAAAAACTATCCGAAAATCCATTCGTTGGAAAGCAACTCACGTACAAATTTCTCAGAGAAAAGCACATTGGTGGGAGAAGAGTTTACTACCTCATTTATGAAGATTTTAATCTTGTGCTGCTGGTTGCCACAAGCGAGAAAAAAGATCAACAAGCGACTATCGACCATATCAAAGGCAACTTGGATGATCTTAAAGCTCTCGCTGAAAAGATATCTAAGCAACTCTCTTAAAACGACCTTTCTTTAAGTCTTCTAAACTGTTTTTGAATTGTCTTATTAAATCAAAGTCTATTTCTTCTAATTTTTTCAAACGTTTGTATTCTTCTTTCGAAATACTAATCATTTCTTGTTCCATTGTAATTACATTATTGCTGTAACTTGTTTATAAGTTTTGCTCGTAGGTGCGATGAGCCATTTTAGAATACTTCGAGAAGGCTTGAGATTGCTAAATTCAAAGACCTTTATAAGTAAAAACAGGATGAGCCGAGGAATACCTGAACGTTAAAGGTTCAAGTCCTTCCTGGTTTTATTCAGTTCTCTCCTCATGACACAATCTTTTTATAATTGCCTCTTTTCTTTTTATCATGTTTAGGGTTTTTAGATCTGAATGGTATGAGAAAAAGTTGAAAAAACTCGACAAAGATTATCAAGAGAGAGTTTTTACTTTCGAGCAACATCTCAAAAATGAACCTTATTCTGGAAAGCCTCTAGGCTATACATTTTTTAGGGAGAAAAAGTTCAATGGAAATAGGTTGCTTTTTCTTGTTTATGAAGAGCATAACGTTGTCTTTTTAGTCACGTTAACAAATAAAAAAGCACAACCGCACGAAATTGACTTAATTAAAGCTAATCTTGATGTGTATAAAGAAACGATACAACGATTAGTTAAAAATCTTTAGACTTCTTTTACTTTCCCTGAAAGAATATCCTTGATGCCTCTTGCTATGTCATCCAAGAGTTCTTGATCTACTTTTGCCATTTTCTTTAATTCTTCATATTCTTTTTTTGGTATCTTAATCATTTCTTGTTCCATTGTAATTATGTAACTGTTTAACTTGTTTATAAGTTTTGCTCGTAGGTGCGATGAGCCATTTTGGAATGCTTTTAGAGAGCTTAAAACGCTAGAATTTTATTTATAAAAACATCCTGTTTATTTAAAAGCAACATAAATTAAAAAATCATTTCCATCGCATCTTATGCTCAATTAAGATTGCTTCTAAAGGTTTCACATCAAACCTAGTAACTGCAAGTCTTCCATCATATCTTGCTTCGGCAATCCAAGAAGACCAAGAAGGCAAGAATTGTGTGGAAAAATCCTTGATAGTAAACACATTTGATTTATAGATTGGCATATACTCAACGCTTGCTTCAACTGTATGAAAATCAGGAATGTTTCCATGATGAACTTTATTATTTTCCCAAAATACTGGTTTGCCAGCATTATCTACACCATATGCACGAAAGGAGAGATGCAACTTTGCATCATTTTCAAAATTTTGTGCATCATTAAACTTTAATCTTGTCCCTTTAACAATTATATCGCTATCTGAAGCAACAGAACTGCCATCTGGAGTGGTAATAAATGAAAATTCATTAGGTTCATGCAAATATCTTTCGTTTAAACTTCCACATGCAGCAACATACAATACTCCTGCACCAAAAAATAAGGATTTTTTCATAAAACCATTAAAGTAAAACATATTTAAAAAACTATCCATTCTAGTATACATCTAAGGGCAAGGAGGGTCTGTATTTACACATTGACATTTTTCACAGGGCTGGTCATAACAATACTGATATTCATCTCCCTGAGCATCAGTGCATGTTTTACAACCTACAGGACAATCTTCTGTAGAAGAACATAGTCCAATGCCACTTATAGGCATATTATCGAGAGTTTCACAGGATATGCACTCCCATGGGCCTGCCCCATTATTGCCTCCAATGCCTCCACAAACAGCATTGTCACCACAATCTTCATCACTGCAACATTGATTGCCAGTAAGTTGAATATTAGGATCGTTGCAGCCATACAATTGCCCTGCCCCTGTGCTATCACCAGCACCAACTCTAGGTGGCCTTGGACTCATACCAGGGGGAGGGGGCGCTGGGGGAATTATAGGGTTACCGCCAGGAGCTGCTGGAGATGTTGTATCTGGTGGAATTGGTTGACATATACAAGGTTGCGCAGATGATCCTGGAACTACTGGGCCAATTGTACAATAAAGATCTTCATTGGGCCATTTCACAATACCATCTTCTGGTTCTGCCTTAATACACTTTGTAAGAATGTTTGCTGGAGAATATTGTCCAGGTGCAACATCAACTATGCTCCTTTCGCATTCATCGAACTCTCCGCCCATGCCATTGCCACAAGCAAACTCATTGCTAGTTACAACTTTATTAACACCAAACTCAGGATTTTGCCATAATGTTGTGCTTTCAAAAACCATTTTTTCTTTTGGATCCCCGCACATATGCCCATTAAGTATACGCGCCTGATTAACATTAAGATTTTTATTGTTATTATCACAATTTTGAAGTACACACATTAATCCCTGAGAATCTTGATGATCTAAGCCCATAGAATGTGCAAGTTCGTGCGCTACAGTGAAACCAGTAGTATATGACTCTGGACAAACGCTTGAAGGATTTGTAAAAGAATTACTATCAAATACCATATACCCTTTAGTAGGCATAGTATAACCACACTTAATAAAAATGGATGAATTGGATGAATTTGCTGCTACACCTATCAGGTCTACCAATAAAATCATCTCCTTATTATTTGGTTTTTTCATAAACGTATATGTAGGTGTAGATGGATGATATACTGGAATGCCATCCACAAAAATATCCTCAAACAGAGTTTGTTGTGATGTTTCAGTAAGCAGATTAATAATGCCCACAATGTTGCCACCAGTATCTTTTATAGGAGTAAAAAGAGGGTGGGGAACATGAAGTTCATCTTCCCAGTAATCCAAAGGAAATCCAATGGCAATAACTTCATTAAAATCTTTATTAAATCCATGAAATTGGTCTTGTGTTAGCTCTGCATTAATATGATCAATTCCCTGCTCAAGCTTTTGCTTAAATGCGAGCCCTTTTTGATAATTAAGATTCATCAAACTATCTAAATCATCGGCTGGATGAGTGCCATAAATACCACTATAATAAAAGAAAGGAACATATAACCTTCCCCTGTATGTTGAACAAAAAGAACCTACCATGGTAGAACTAATAGTGTCCTTCTTATAATTATAATCTACAGAATAATCTAAAGAAGACTTTTTTTTCATATTAGAAAGATCACTATATTTGAAGATGCCATTATTATTTTTGGCATCTCCCTTTATTTCAAAACTTGTTTTGATTGTTTTTTCCCATCTTGATGTTACAATGCGCGCCTCCATGCTGTGCTTGCCAATATCTAAACCAATTGGAGGAATAATGTAACCAGTAGATATTATATAGGCACTAAAATATGGAATAACTTCCGGACTTGTCCTCACAGTTTTACCATCCACCATAAGTTCAAACTCAAGAAGTTCAAAATAACTGTCATAAATAAGTATTTTAGCATCATAAAAAACATCGGAATATCCTCCAAACTCACTGCCACCATCATTTCTTGGATCTAGAAATTCAACAATGACATCAGGTCCTTTCTGCGCACTTTCAAATGAATTCTGTGCGATATTCTTGGTGTTAAAAATGTTATTCCATTGAAAAAATTTTCCAGTAAGACCTATTGGCGTTATAGAAGAAGCAAAAAATGCCAAGATCAAAATCGCCCCTACAACTAAAAAGAATCTTACCCCCCCACTATTTTTGACACCCCTCATATTAAATTAAAATATTTATTTACTATTTAAAGACTTCTTTTTTAGAATGTTTTTGCTTGATAAGTGCATCGAATAAAACTTCCGCAAGAAAGTTAATTTTAATTTATAAACCGGTTCAATTTGGAAACGGTATATATAACCCAAAAACCGGATGAGCCGAGGAGGATTTGAACCTCCGACCCATACCTTGTAAGGGTATTGCCATCTGCAGGGCCTCAAACATTGTCTTAAAGACCTAACCGCTAGGCCACCGGCTCGAATTCTACTACCTTGCCATCATAATAATCTCTTAAAAACCTTTCCATCTCTTTTGATCTTGGAACGTGGCCTGTAAGTGTAAAAACATCAAATTTGATGATATGCTTTTCATTTGAACTTCCAATTTTGTCAAAATAATTCTTGACATTATCAGCGCCATAAAAGAAGATAGCTTTCTTTGAGTGACTAAACTTCATTCCTAAGGCTATGAATCCCTCAACTGCAGATTCTAGTAATGAAGGTATCTTTATTGTCAAATCAGTCATTATTTTCGCATTTGGATGTGGACAGACACTTCCATCAGTGTCGTGCATTCCTTTGAGGCATCGTTTGAGAAGTTTAGGATTAGAAAAAAAGTATTCAGGGATTGTTATCCGCGCTGCTTTTTTATTTCCTAAAGGAAAACCGCATTTATACATAAACTTTACAATTTTACGATTATAGATGATACATCTCGTTACTCTTCCTTGAGTACCATAGCTTGGATAAATTTTTGGCGTAATTCTAAACAATCTGTTAATTAATTGTGGAACATAGACAGTAATATACTCCTTATCGAGAAGAGCGTCTGAACTAATATTAAGGCCATTTCCGTTAGAATATAAACAACCATCTCCTAGCATTATCCCATAGAATTCCGCAAAATCTTCGCTTTTAACATCAGGAAGAACTCCTTCGTTTTCCTTAAATGCACCATTATTATTACGAGAAAGTCCCATTAACTTTTATTAAAAAGAATATTTAAATCACTTCCCCGCACACCCAGTAAGTGCGATAAGTGCCTTTTTATATTTGAAAAGTTAATATATTATTATGCTCTCCAAAAAAAGATGCCCCAAGTGCGGAAGCTCTGAAATAGATTTTTATGCCGGAGCCTTAACTGGGGTCTACCACTGCAAGAGATGTGGTTATGTAGGGGCCATAATCATTGAAGAGGACGACCCATTATCAAAAGAAAAAAGATACTAGATGGCAAAAAGATCCAGAATAAGTGAAAAATATTTAAACAAACCAATCAAAGTTTTTTAATGCTCATAAAAAAAGTAGACAGAGATCTTGCAAGAATTGTAAAAAAGATAGGCAACTCTCATTTCAACCCAATAAATGCAAAAGATGAGATGATTAAAACATTTAATGATAATAATTACAATCCAAAACTCAAGTACCTTCCTCAAAATAAGAACATTGAAAGTATTGATAAAAAATTGCTTGCACTAAGAACTGACAATAGTGTTTTTGGAATGCTTTTGAAGAAAAAAATAATTGAACTGCATAACATATTTCTTATGATCAAGAACACTGGAAAAGAAGGATTTACTGAATACTCGATAAAAGTCTATGGAGCACCAAAACCAGAACTAGTAAATGAAGCTAGAAAAATATTAAAAATAGATGAAGAAGAGGTGTGGACAAAATACTCAAGACTTTCAATGACAAAAGCTTTTTCTGACCATTTCAAAATAAATAAACTTGACTGGAAAATAAAAGAAAAGGAGATGGTTGCTGGTGCTGCAATTGATTCAAAAAGAAAATCGTTGATAATAAACAAGAATAAGGATTTCAGCGAAAATGATGTCAAAAGACTTATGATCCATGAGATAGGAACACATGTGACAAGGTTTGAAAATGGAAAAAAGCAAAAACACAAGATGTTTTCCTTTGGCTTTCCAGGATATCTTGATACTGAAGAGGGGCTTGCTGCCTACAATGAATATCGTGCAGGACTGCTTTCTCCGAAGATATTAAGGATGTATGCCGGAAGAGTTCTAGCAAATGACATGGCATTAAAAAGCAGCTTCAGTGTGGTATATAATACTCTGCTTGAACACTTTACAAGGTATGATGCGTGGACATTGGCATTAAGATCAAAAAGAGGTTTAAGTGATACCTCAAAGAAAGGAGGGTTTACAAAAGATCATCTTTACCTGAAAGGATTTTTAAAAGTCAAGGACTTTGCTGAGAAAGGCGGGGATATGAAGAAGCTTTATACTGGAAAAATTGGTGTTGAACATGTTCCTTATCTAGAGGATATTTGAAGATTTTAAATTATAGATAAAAAGTGTAATAATAAAAAATGAGATTTAAAGAAAATTTTGTTGAAAAGTACAGCAAGCTTATTGACTTTGAGGCTTACAAAGATTCTGTTTTGCATAGATATGCCAGGCAGAGCATACGCATTAACACCATCAAATGCTCTGTCAATGAAGCTGTAAAGAATCTGCAAAAAGACGGCTGGATACTTGAAGAAGTTCCTTGGTGCAAAGAAGGATTTTTCATTGAGCATGAATCTGGAAGAAGAGATCTAGGAACTACTGATCAACATAAGAATGGAATGTTTTTTTCCCAAGGAGCTCCTAGCATGATACCTGCACAATTGCTTGATGTTGATTCTCATTCTGTCGTTCTTGATATGTGTGCTGCTCCTGGTGGGAAGACCAATCATATTGCCTGTCTGATGCATAACAAAGGCAAGATTGTTGCAAATGATGCAAATGGTTTTAGGGAAAGAATATTGAAGATTAATATGGAAAGATGTGGCGTGAAGAATGTTGTTTACACGAAAGAAAAAGCAGAGGATTATTTTTGCAGAGAAGAATTTGATGCTATCCTTATTGATGCACCTTGCACAGGAAGCGGATTAATCAAAGGCAATATTGCAAGAACAAAGAAATTACTGAAAGAATGGAATCCGAACATGATTAAAAAATATGCTAGAATGCAACGAAAAATGCTTGAAAAAGCATACAGTTGCCTGAAAAATGGAGGAAGAATGGTTTATGCAACCTGCAGCATTGAACCTGAAGAAGATGAAATCGTTATTGATGCATTTTTAAAAGATCATAAAGACTGCAAGAATGTAACACCAAGAAAAATAAACAATTATGAAATAAAAAGCAGCCTAAAAAATTATCTGAAGATATGGCCACATTATTATGACACTAATGGTTTGTTTATTGCTGCTCTTGAGAAGAAATAATATATGCTCTTCTAAACAAATTTTCGTCCTTATTTAATAATTATCAAGCTATATAAACAAAAAATTAGCCGGAATGTTTATTAAGAGAGGATTAGCAATTCTGTCGATGAGAAAAACAGTTAGCGTGATGATTACTGGATTATTGATATCTTTATTTTTAATACCTGGCGTAATTGGAATACCCACTACAATAGGACAATCAAGTGGACAAAGTAATCTAATTGTTAATAACGATGTTTTAAATCCTATTCGCATACTTTTCGAAGAAATAGAAAATCTATGGAATGAAATCGCTGCACTTAGCTTAAGAATGAGTGGAATGCAAACACAAATTAATCAAATGCCTATAGTAAAACATGTAGCAAAAACAAATGAACCATGTATAGATGACCCAGATATTGGGCCTGTTGGATGGTGCCCGGAGACAGGCAGCTATTATTACACAATTGAAGAACCAGATTACACAATAGACTCATTTGTAGATGTTGAAGTGATAAACCCATTTGACGATGAGCTTGTGATTGCAAAAGTTTCAGAGTGCTCAATGACAGCAATTGTGAAAAATTCTGATGGAGTGCCGCATATAAGATTTGCATGCCAGGCAATACCTTTAGAAAATGCCCAATTGTCATACATATTGGTTAAATCCAATAGTTTTCCTGCTTAATTTTATCTTTCCCAGAAATAAACCCTGAATAATTTTGAGTTACTTGATGCTAACATGACACTTTCTACATAGACTGATTTGTCTACTGGAAGATCTTCATCAAGACAGGATTCAGCCTTGTTACAAACCTCTGCAAGGTAAACATAACCATTAGGCCTGTGAATTTCTATAAAGCTGTTTATATCTGAAGCACATTGTGTTGTTACTGTCGTTCCAAGATAAGTGCCTTCTGCATTGTTCAACGCTCCTTCTGTTGTTATTTTATTTGTAATGCAATCTCTAAATTCATTGTTAAAAAGAACTTCTGAGAATATTGCAACATGCGCCTGTTCAATAATATTTGGTTTTTCATTGTCTAATCTTATTTTTGGAGTTATAACATAAATAAAAGAAAGCAGAATGATTATTGCAATCACTGCTTCAAGTGTCCTTATGAAACCTTTTTTACTTTTCATCTTCACCATACTTTTATGTTAATCTTTGCAGGAGTTCTTGATGCATCTTGGTTTAATATTGGTATTGAGAGCTCCTTGACAAATATGTTTAGGCTTTCAGGAAGTGGATAGCCTGGTTTTATTAAATCTATCTGGCTTGACCCGTTTAAATAGTCAAGACTGACTGAGAAGTCCCTAGTTTCTGGGAAGTTCCAGTCATTTTTCTTTTGTGAATAAGACACGATTGGATTTAATGAGAGCATTAACAAATTGGACTCTTTTAATCCAGAGAAAATCTCCTTGGCCACAACTAAATAATCACATACTGCATTGCCTCCCGGAGGAACGCATTTAACTGTGATATTAACATCTTTTATTGCTGCTGTTTCATCATTCTCCATTGCAGTTAAATAAATACCTGCAACGAGCTCAGAGGATGATGAGGTAACGGTCTTACATTGAGAATTTGCTTTACATGCTATCTTTATTTTACCAGGATTTATATCGACATTGATGTTTAATAATGTTAAATTTTGTGGAGAGTAATAGGAAACAAAATCCCATTTTGCCGGTTGCTCCTGCACTGCCTCTATAATGAATGTGCTGTCCGATATCTTTCTAACTGCTATAGGGACACTTATTGAAGACCATGTGTTTTCTGCAATAAAGTTTGATTCGACAATGCTAATCAGATTTTGAGATTCAAATGCTGGAGCAACTCCTGGTCTGAGAAAGGCGAAAATCATCATTACAACTATTATAAATAAGCTGAAGCTTATTATCCAATCAATGTAACCAATACCATTCTTGTACAATCAAATCCCTCCTTTAAATATCGTGATAAGAAGTGCTGCTGAAATCATCATTACCAGAGAATGAAGCAAGCCAGTCTTTATTGTGCCCTCAGAAAATTTTCCTATCATTATTCCTGCAAAAAAACCTTGCACCATGATAAGGGAAAAAAATATTGGGCCCATATCAAATATTGCACCACTGCCAGGAAGACCAAGGCCCGCTATGCCTACAGAACCTGCTTTCAGAGATGATATAGAAGTTGTATTTGTAAGCTGTGGAAAAAGCCACAAATCCAATGCAAGCATTATCCCTATGAAAACATAATATATTATGTAACCTTGAACTACCTCTGAATGTATCATTGCCTTGCGCTCTTCACGCATTTTCTTTATGTTAACAACTGAATCAACAACTGATGAAAGGATGTCTGTTATATCTCCCCCTGATTGTTCTGCCTCTATGATTATTGAAACAGATCTTTTTATCACTTTATTATCAGTGTCTAAAGCAAATGTTTGAAGTGCTTTTCTTGTTGGAATTCCCCATTCAATCTGGTGAGCGAGCTTTTGCACATATGGATTAAGCTCTGCATAATCTTTTCTTGATGCATTTCTTATTGAGCTCGGAATTGAGACTCCTGATTTTATGGATTCTGTAAGGTTTCTTATGAAATTCAAAAACATTACTTCTATTTCCTTCTGCCTTTTTATTTCAGAGAAGAAGTCCACCCAGAAGTGAATGCTCATTATCAAAAATGAAATTATTATTATCGGCATGAAGATCCTTGTAGCCATCAAGTAGTAAACATCAAGATATGCTGTTATCAAGCCAATTATTATGCTTAAAAGATATATTGCCTTGAATTTTATTCTTGTCATTTTATTCTCCTAGTTGCGTCATGTTAAGAAAAAGAAGAAACAATATGTTCACTATTGGAAGGACAACTAAAGTTCCTCCCCATGCCAGTGTCGGTATTGGAATTCCGCCTATTTCTCCACCTATTATATTTATTATTGCGAGAGCCACCATAAACAACAAAGGAGCTGCTATCAATACTCCTGTATAAATATCGGAATATGTTGAAAGCGACTCTATGTATTTTTTTCTTTCTGTCCTATAGGTGCTCATTGTCTCGTCTGCCACGCTACTTAAGTAAGATTTTAAGCTTCCTCCAGATTCTATTGTTGAAGCCATACCATTAAGCAGATCGCGAAATCTCTTTGAAGGTGTTCTTGATGCCACATTCTTGAGAGATGTTGTCATATTATAACCAAAAAGATTTACATAATTAATTATTTTTTTTATTTCGCTTTCCAAGCCCTTGTATTCTCCGGATTGGAGAAGCAATTTGAATATTGACAATGGCTGGGCACCTGAACCTGCAACAGCAGACATGTGGATTATTGCGAAAGGGAGGTCATTCTTTATTTCTCTTGACATTTTTGAGGCAAGAGATGAAGGATAGATATACATTATAACAAAGATTATTGTTCCTCCAACAAACATTGCGATTAGTCCTATAAGAAATGCCAGTGGATAATCCATTTCTGCCAACATTGCAATAACTGCAATCAGCATTCCGAAGAATAACCCGCCGAGCAATGTTGATACTAGTAAAATGCTGATGTATGTCTTTGAAAGTATGCTCATTCCAGAAAAAATAACAGCATCTGCCAAATGCTTGAACATTGAGCCCTTTTTTGCTGAAAGCTCATTTGAATATGAACCCATTATTTTATTGCAAAAAGAGCCATACCTTGAAGGGACATAAACTGTAAAATCAACATCTTGCTTTTTAATTTTCTTTTTTCTGTATGCCCTTTCAATATCTTCTTTATCTATTTCCAATTCTTTCATTAATTTCTTTTTTTTTGATTTAGAAATAATATCTTTTTTTGACATTTTATTATGAAACAGTCTATCTTATGTTGAATCTTTTCAATACTTCTTCCGGAGTCTTGTAATAAGCGCTGATGATGTTATGAACTTCTTTGTATCCTGTAATATGCCTCTTATACATTCCCCACAGCAATAATGTTCTTCTTTCAAATTCCTTCAATATCTGATCTCTTGTCATTCCATATTCTGCTTCAATTTTTTTGAAAATGTGGCTTTCTCGCTTGAAAAAGAATTTATCTGTCTGTGGATCCCATGCAAATGGTGTGTTTTTTATGAGACTTCCAACTTTTGTTCCAACTTCAATGATTTCTGTTATGTTCTTTATTCTTCTTACTTCTTTCCCCCCTATTTTTGATTGAGACATCACACATACAGCGTCAAGAGTTTCAACTAGAGACGGAGAAAGATCAATTGGGGGAGTTTCTAGACGGCGAATCATTGTTTCTACGTCTTCTGCATGCATTGTCGACATTGTTGGATGACCTGAAGCTGCACCTTGAAAAAGAACAAATGCCTCTTTTCCGCGTATTTCTCCAACTATAACATAATCAGGACGCTGCCTAAAACTTGATTTTAAAAGAGTGAATAAAGAGACTTCTCCTAAATTAGATTCGCCGCCAACGCCTGTTGTTTCCCGCGATACCGAAGGTAGCCAGTTTGTATGCAATAAATTTAACTCGTGCGTGTCCTCAATAGATACAATTCTTGCTTGCGGCGGCATAAAAAAACACAGACTGTTTAACAATGAAGTCTTACCTGTTCCTGTTCCGCCAATGATCATAATGTTGGATTCGTATTCTATCAACAACCACAAATATGCAAGCAATTCTGGACTTGCTGTTTTTACTTCAATTAATTTTACAGGACTCCATGGTTCACTTGTAAATTTACGAATTGTAAAAGTAGGCCCATGTGAAGATATATCCTGTGTGTATGTTGCGTTTACCCTAGATTTATCTGGAAGTCTTCCATCAAGAATTGGATTTGCATATGATATATATTTGCCACATTTTTGTGCAAGCTTTTCAACAAAATTCATCAGCTCATCATTAGATGAAAATGTTATATTTGTCTTTAAGTTCCTATACTTTCTGTGAACAATATACAAAGGAGTGTTGAATCCATTGCACTCAATATCCTCTATGTAGTAATCGTGCATCAAAGATTCTATCTGGTTTAACCCTACAAAATCACGATACAAGTAGTACATTAATTTGACAAAAACATCATGAGAAGGATTTAATCCGAGTTCTGAAAGAAGAACTGTTGCATTTTTCTCAAGGTAAGAAATAACTGCCTGCTCATCCTGGATATTGATAAAGCTTATGTTGATTAATTCTTCAATGCCTTTTTCAAGTGCTATGAGCATATTTTTTTCAGCGTCATTTAATGGCGGCTCTACAAGTTCATAAATCACTTCTTTTTCATTTTCATCCCAATGTATATGTGCATAAGAATATGGGCTCAACAACGGATACGTTACATCTAATTCCGATTTATTAACTGGCTCAGCCAATGGTGGAATTTCAGGTGATTTATCTATATGAAACTCAACATCTGAAGTTGGGGCAGGAACAGCCAAACTCTCTTCTGAAAAAGCCAATTTACACCTCTTTTTTTTAAAAACCTTATTTAAGTAACATTTATGGATTTTTAATTGTTTTGTATTGAAAAATGTGTGTAATGGCTCTTAGCTTATGCTGTGCAAATTAAGTGATTTTTATCTCTATTATCGGTTTTTCTTCCAGGAACTTGCCAGTATGCCTTACTGTAAGAACATACCTCCCATTAAATGGACTTGTGAACTTTGAGTTCAATGATATGTTGAACTTGTCTGAAGTGACCCAAAGCCTTGCTTCATTTACTTCTTCAACAAATGTTGAATTCAATATTTGGTGGATATTTCCTTCAATAATTTCGATATCTTTCTCCATTACTTCACCAGAAGTGTCCATTGTCCATGCCAATAAATAAGTGCCATTTTCTATGTGAAGCTTACCTTTTTCTATGATCAATGGATCCAACTGGCGCTGACTTCCAGGGCCTTCATTTGCAACCTTCTTTATTGTATCATCTAGGGTAAGAATAATTTCTTTTGTCCTTATAATTGTGTTCTTATCAGAAATACGATTTACCATCGGGATTGTTGCTGCAAGAATCAATGATATAACAACAATTCCAAGGGAGATAAAAAGAACTGCAGAAACCCATATCTCTCCTGACTTCCTCTTTTTTTGAACCATGAACATCAGAAATAAAAGTTAAAGTGTGTACTCTTGAATGTTTTGAGGGCAGACTATGTCATCTTCTCCAGGCTCACCTTGAACAGTTGCTATGGCCTCAACTTTTATAGCATTAGTTAAAGTGTCTGACAATATTGCGCCATTTAAATCCTCAAATTTAACCACGCCAAATTTGTCAATGCCTACTGCAGTAAGACCGCCACTTGCTGAGTCCACTGTTTTTACTTCATTTCCACCGTAAATTCTGAAAATTACTGATTTTATGTTGACTTGGCCGCGATTGTCAATTGTTATGCTTCCTGCCAAAGGATCAACATCTGAAATTGAAAAAGAAAGATCTGAAGCACATGTCAATGTATTCTTTGTCTGCTTGTCTGTTGCATCTGCAGTCCTATTGACAAAATCCAATCCCCAAGTCATCACAACAGCGGCAAGAGCCACTGCAAAGCCAATAAGCAATACTGTGGCAATTAACGGCGAAATTCCCCTCTTGTCCATAATTATTTTTTTAGTGCTAAGCATTCTTAAGGTTAACTGTTGTCTCTGTATTTCCGCAGGTACCCCAGATGACATTGCCTTTTGGACCAGCAACGCTCTTGGCATAGAGCTTAACTTTTTCAAGATTCCCAATGCCTGGAGAGCCAACAGCAATTATTTCGCCCACACCTCCCTCTTTTATGCTGACCTTGTGATGAGAATCTATGCTTTCTGCTTCAGAGCCTATGTAACGAACAAGAAATGCATTAATATCCTGATTACCATTATTTGATACCTGTATTCTATTTCCCTGCAATAAATTGGTAACCTTAAAACTAATAGCATCACATTCCAAGGATTTTTCAAGATTAATCCCCTGCTTTTGCTGAATGTCCTCTATTAATTCCCCCCCAAAAAGCATCACGATTGATGTGACAACAACTGCAAAACCAACTAGTATTACTGTTGTAACTAATGGAGAAACACCTCTTTTGTTTTTTGTTTTCATTTTCACGAGCACAAGATTGAAATTTCTTTTTCCATGCAGGCAATGAAATCCTTGCCTACTTTTGTTATGGGAATAATCCCTATTTTATTATCAGGAGGCGGTGTTAAAATATTTAAATCTATTGATGCATCTTTTCCAGGAAGGAGCGGCGATTCAAAGACAATATCCTCTACAATGTTGATTTGCCGAGTCTTTATCCCTGCAATTGAAAAAGTGCCCCTATTTTGAATTAGTATTTGCGAGCATAAAGGAGGCGTTTTCTCATAGGCATTTATTGATATATCATTACAGCGCAGATCATTTTCCACGTTTGTTATTATCCTTTCAGATGTCGATTCTGCTGTATCTTTTACCCAAACTGTGACAATGCCTGCGAGCATTATACCTAAACCAACAAGCAGTATCCAGCTTATTGGCTCAGAAACTCCTTTTTTCATTCTAGACCTCATTGTTTTCACTTATATATACCTTTACATCGTCTTCAAGGTTTTCACGGCTTACAATTATTATGTCAGAACGGTTTCCATTTAAAGCAAACATATAATCAATTTCCTGTATTGTGAAGTTTATTATGCTGTTTGAAGGATATGGTGCAATGTCTATACATTCCTTGTAAAGTGAGGGGTTTATGTCAGGAACATTCAGGCTTATGCCATAAAGCGCAATTGATGTCGACACTTCACTGAAGCACCCATCAATTTCCTTTTCATATGCACCTGACTTTAATTTTATGTCAACGTCTGCGTAGTTTCCAACAAATACGAAACCGCGGACTGGAAATGCGTAGATTAGACCAAAATTTGGATTCTTTGTCTTGGAGTATGATGTAAATGAGACAGTGAAATTAAGAAATGCGCTGTTAACAAGGCCGAGATTGGCGTCCTGCTTGTTGATAAGAGCATTAAGAAGTTTTGCACTTTCTATCCTGTAGTTCTGTGAGATTTGCTCAAAGTCATCATCAATGACTACCTGATGAACGAGATTCGCTGGAGTGACCAATGTGTATATAAGAAAAGCAATTATAACAACTGCCAGAATGTAAATTTGCCCTCTTTTCATCCTATTATTATATAATCTTAATTTATTAATGTTTTCCAATACCTGCATTGTTTTGTGGCTGCATCATAACAGATATATTAACCCATGTAGGTGTTATTCTTCTTACTTTCGTCTTTCTGGTTCTTCCAGCCTTCTGTCAACTTTGAGGTAATGTTTTTAATTTTTGGCCTTACTTCTTTCCATTTGCTGAACATTTCCTTGATTAATTTTGCTTCCTGTTCATCTGTCGAATACAAGTCCAAATCACCAGAAAGCCTTTCATAATACATTAAATCCTTGAGAAGATTGATAATGTCCTTTTGTTTTTCTTCTTTTGTAAAAAATGAGGATTCTTCTATGCTGATTATTGAGCCAGGATTTGGCTGAATGATGCCTTGGAGCATGCTGCATGCCCAACCCAACTTGTCATAAATTCTACGCCTTATGAATACTAGTGGTCTTGATATTTCGAAAATCTCTCTAACATAAAGGAATTCAAACTCGTTGTCAAGAGATTCATAAGATGGAAGGCTGAAGTTTTGCTGTAATTTCTTGTATCTTTCCTTTAAATTTTTCATCAGCATTAAATGATAAAAATATGTTTTTAAGTTTAACTAAAGAAAAAAGGCCTAATAAGGCCACAAGAATAATCCAAAATCCTCAAGTACAGACCAGTTATCATGGGTTTTTGTTCTGTATTTACTGAGCAAATCAGTATTATCTGAATTTGCCACTTTTAGCTTGTATTGCTCTTGCATTTTGTGTGCCTCCTGATTTTAGGTAGTACCATCCTAGTGATTTAATATAGATTTGCCGTGTGGGTGAGAAGTGCGAGAAATGCGAACTTTTCGACTTTTTGGGCATAATATTTATAAACTATAGTTATTCTATAGTTAACATGATAACTAGCATACAGCTTCATGATAAAGTGAAAACAGCTCTTGATAAGCTAAAAGAAAAAAATAGCGAAACTTATGAAGAGGTCATTGCAAAAATGATATCTCTCTTTGATAAACAAAAAAGGAAAAATAGGGAACTACTTATAGAAGGCTGCAAAGAGATGGCTCAAGAAAGCCTGAACATCACAAAGGAATTTGAAGTAGCTGATTCTGAAATAGAGTGGGAATGGAATGAAAATTAGTAGAGGAGATATAATTCTTGCAAACTTAGAACCAGTCATTGGCAGTGAACAGGGCAGGACAAGACCTGTTTTAATTATCCAAAATAATGATTCAAACGAATTTAGTCCGACTACTATCATTGCACCAATAACCACTAAAGTGTATACAAAAGAGTTTCCCACAAACGTAGAAATTGAAGCTGACGAGTCAAAATTAAAAAATAAGTCAACAATCTTGCTAAATCAAATAAGAACGATTGACAAATCAAGACTAATAAAGAGAATTTCTTTTTTGAGTAAAGAGATAATGAACAAAGTTGATTTGGCTATAAAAATAAGCCTTGGACTTGAATAAATAAAAGCCACCGATGGGATTTGAACCCACGACCTCCGCATTACCAATGCGACGCTCTACCGAGCTGAGCCACGGCGGCATTTCTATCTTGAATTAGTAATGTTTTTTAAGATTATCTTATAAGAAAAGCTATATAAAACATGTTTCTTGTTATACTAGCAAAGATGGATATAAAAAAAGAGAGTTATGTGGCGAGCAAGGATCCTTTAATTGCCGTTATTATTGTTATTTTTGCTGGTTTTTATGGCATACTTTTTGGGACATTTGAAATTGATTCACAAGTCGTACATGATGGAATTCCATTGTTTAATGTAAATGTTGAAATTCCGCGACAGTACAAGGTATCGACAACAGAAGTTTTGACAACAATAAAACTTGTAAATCTTGGCGGCAAAGAAAGAATGGATGTTGTTTTGGATTATTCAATAACTAATTCATTTGGTAATGTTTTTTTAAGCAAAGGAGAAACTGTTGCCATTGAAACGCAAGCGAGCTTGGTGCGATACTTTATTCTTCCTGATGGTATTGTTCCTGGTACGTATGAAGTCAATGTCGTGGTGTTATCTCTGGATGGAAAACCTTATGCCGTTGCGAAAGATTCTTTTGAGGTTCCAAAGATAAAATCAGATAGCTTCTTTTTACGAGTATTTTCTCCTATTTTTGCATTGTTTTAACCTTTTCGAGTGTCTTTGCTGTACTATATGCTAATGATTATTACTAATAATTATCGTTGATGTATATTTATAAAGTATCTTATAGATTTATATACTAGTATGAACAATAAAATAACATGGGTAAAGTAGACATTGTGCTCGAAAAGAGCAAAGACGCTCTCAAACATGATCCTAGAGGACTGACTATTCAAGAGATTTCTCAGAAAATGCATGTTTCAAGGATAACTGCAGCAATAGCCCTTGCCAGGCTTGAAGGGGCTGGTTTGATTGATGTTCGCGTTGTTGGAAATTGCAAATTACATTATTGGAGAGAGGGCAAGAAGAAATGATTTCTGGCCATAAAAAAAGAATAAGTGAGATTTTTGTATTCACTTTCATTTTAGCAATCTTGACTTTTAGTGCACAAGCAGCAACATTTGCAACAACAACG
Source organism: Candidatus Woesearchaeota archaeon (assembly GCA_964367575.1). Lineage (GTDB taxonomy): Archaea > Nanobdellota > Nanobdellia > SCGC-AAA011-G17 > UBA489 > JABIKK01. Next base: position 22,309 of record CAYIYF010000001.1, read on the forward strand.
CAAAGTAATTTCAATGAAGGAACTTACGTAAGAACATTCTACAATACTTCAGGGTTTGTACAGCTTAATACCAGCCAGACAACTGGCGGATATACAAGCAAGATATTTGATGCTGGAGCCACAGCAAACTGGAGCTCAATTTCATTTGTACCAGGTTCATGTTATGGATGCGAATTATTAAATGACAATGCCGTTGAAAATGGATTTGCCAACAATACAAACATGACAAGAAATGTTTTGCTTCTTCACTTCAACAATGAAAATGGAGAGAACGCAACATTCTTTAAAGATTGGTCAGGACTAGGAAATAATGGAACTTGCTCTGGAACAACTTGCCCAAGCCTTAGCACAACTGCAAAATTTAACAAGTCATATGACTTTGATGGCACTAATGACCGCATTAATTTCAGCAACCCACAAACTTTGAAAAATTATGGAAACCAGATAACACTTGAAGCATGGGTAAGGCCTGACTCTTTCACTAACACTCCAAGCATTATTGAAAAAAGCTATCAAAATCAATTTGCGCTATATTTTAGAAGCTCTCCGCGGGTACTTCGTGTTGATTTGGTCAATTCTTCTGGAAAAAGCCAAATTACTGGAGCTGCAATTCACAGTACTGGAAACTGGTACCATATTGCCTTCACTTATAATGGCTCTGAAATGAGACTATATTCTAACGGCTTGCTGGATGGCTCTCCTGTTCTTGCAAGTGGGAATATTAACGGCAGCACAAATGACCTGCTCATTGGCGCAGGGTGGGAAGGAAACACCATCACTTATTTCTTCAACGGTCGTATTGAGGAAGTTGCAGTATACAACAGAAGTCTGCTTCAAGATGAAATAAAAGGTCATTACTTGCGTGGAATATTATCATTGAACATGAGCGTAAGAAGCTGCGACGACGCCGTGTGCTCTGGCGAAAGTTTTGTCTTATTAAATTCTACCCCTTCACAAAATCTTTCTGTTGCAAACAACAAATACTTTCAGTATGCCGTCAACTTCACCACGCAAAATGTTTCATATACGCCAGAATTCCACAGCAACAACATAAACTATGCAGTAATCAATCAAAATTCAACTGTTGTTCTTAATGCGCCTTCCAATGGGAGCGTAACAACAGATAACCATACCTTTCTTAATTTTACCATCTATGACAATGACTTGCACAACATGACTGTATGGTTGTATGGGGATGGAGCTTTGCTCAATACTCTTTATAACAACACAAATGCTACAGAAATAACCTATAACTGGACGAACCTGAATAATGGATTACATAACTGGAGCGTTGTTGTCAATGATGGTTTTGATAATTCTTCAAGTGCTATGCATCAGCTTACTGTTAATTACCTCGCACCAAACACCAATTCCAGCATCAGCATCAACAGTCCTGCGAACAATAGCATTTTGATTATAAACTCCTCCTTCCTTAATGCAAGCGTTTATGACATTGATTTGAATACAATTAACGTGTCTCTTTATGGCAATGACGCATTGCTCCAGAGTTTTGTTGACAAAACAAACGGAAGCGAAGTAACGTACAACTGGACGAACCTGAACAATGGGGCATATAATTGGAGCGTGACCGCGAACGACGGCAACAGCACTACAACCGTGGTTTCATTCTTCACAATAAACTATACTGCACCAAACAATGCCCCTGAAGTTCAATTGAACAGTCCAACAAATGGTGCGAACATCACAACAAATTCAGCAGCATTGAATGCAAGCGTTTATGACCAAAACTTGAACAACATGACTGTATGGTTCTATGGTGATGGCAGCGTGCTAACAAGCACTAGTGGAAACACAAATGGAACAAATGTCAATTACAACTGGACTTCACTGAGTGACGGGGTACATAACTGGAGCGTTGTTGTAAATGATGGATTCATCAATGCCTCTAGTGCAACGTACAGCTTCCTGATTAACACAACTGTACCAAACACTGTGCCAAGTATAACCTTGAATGCTCCAGCAAACAACAGTGCGCTCACTGTTAACAGCACGCTTCTCAATGCAACAGTGTATGACAATGAATTGAACAACATGACTGTATGGTTCTATGGTGATGGCAGCGTGCTGAATATTAATTATAATGTCACGAATGCGACACAGACAACTTACAACTGGACGAACCTGAACAATTCTATCCATACATGGTATATTGTTTCATATGATGGGGCTGCAAATACAACAAGCATCACCTATCAGTTTCTTGTCAATGTAACAGAACCTCCAGCACAACAAAGCGGAAGCACAGATGCTTCAAATGATAACTTCAACGGAAATAGCAATGATGATTCCACTGACGAAAGTTCTGATGAAAACAATGCCCCCCAAGCTGCGAAGCCTCCTGCAAAGAAACCAGCGACAACAGCCAAAAAGGCATCTACAGCATTATTTGACATTGCCTTCCATGTCGACCAGAAATCAAAAGAAGTTATGTCTGGAACTGAGATATTGACGACTGTAAGCCTGATTAACTTTGGTGAGCCTGGGAAGGTTGTCACAACCGTTGTCTATGTGATCAAGAATGGTGCTGGAGAAGTTGTTTATGAGCTTTCTGAGCAAGTGCCTGTTGAAACGCAAAATGAGTTTGTCAAATCAATTGCGATACCAAGAGAACTGGAAGAAGGAGTTTATACTATTGGCGTAACTTTGAAGTACGGAGAAGGGCAGGAAGCATATTCTGAGGATACTTTTACCATTGTTAAACCTGAAGCTGAAAAGAAATCATTTGCTGTGCTGTGGAAAGCAATATCGATTGTTGGCATAATATTAACTGTCTCGCTGCTAATTTATATTGTGGTAAACAACAGAGTTATACCAAGATTTGTCAATAAGATTAAATCAAGAAAGTTCTTGCCAAGGAAGAGCATTACTGAGGAAACAATAAAGCCTCAAAAAAAGAAACTTGCTGCATCAGACAACATAAGCAGCGAACCATACTATAAGCATGATGAGAATAACAGGCTTAACAACTATAAACCTGTTGTTATAAACAAAGAGACTGTAAGGCAAAGACTTGAAAGATTGCAAGAGCAGAATTTCAGGAGAACCTTGGAGCATAGAAGGAAAGGAGGATTTGCAGAGCCTGTGAAGCACGTTGAAACCTACTTGTATCCTCATGACAAGGAGACTGTGAGGGCAAGGCTTGAAAGGATGAGGGAAAAAACCAAAGGCTACAAGCCTCTTGTAAAAGAAACTATCAAAAAAGAAAATTTTAAGAAAGAACCGCCTAAGAATATAGGAGATTTGGGGTTAGATGACTAAACATTAATTTTTTCTTTATAATTCAGAGGAAGAATCAACCTATGCAAAACAGCAAATTCTAAACCTTCATAAGTAAATCTCGTTATATTTTCTAAAGATTTTTCTTTGTTCAACAGTGCACCTTTAGGAATTTTTAAGTTAAGCCTGTATTTCTCCATTAATTTTTGCTCGAAAGCAGCTGCTTGATATATCACTGTTAAAGAGTCAACAGATTCCGCTCTTGGAGAGTAACCTGTATGGGGCATTGAAGGCTCCCATGAAAAAGAATCCTCTGGAAGCTTTTTTATATTTCTAGCACATTCCAAGCTTTCACATAAAACAGATCCAAGAGTTCCAAACTGGAATAAGGTCTCATTTGCTATGTTAATTTGGTGCATTTAATATTAGTAACTAAGATGGCTATAAAGTTATGTTGAGTAAATTGATGTTGATGGATGATATGTGACTTTTAAGCAAGATTTGAAAAGAATTCTGATAGAAAACTATATATAATCTCTTTATATCTTTAGGTTATGCACATGCATTCAGATCCGATGATAGACCAAATGAGGATGGAATTGACTTCACTTGGCATAAAAGAACTAAGAACGCCTAAAGAGGTGGATAATGAGCTTTTAAACAAGAAAGGAACGCTTTTGATTGTTGTAAATTCTGTATGCGGGTGTGCTGCAGGGAATGCAAGGCCTGCTGTAAAGATGGCCCTAAAGAATGCTAAACTTCCAAAAAGATTGACGACTGTTTTTGCTGGCCAAGATGCTGATGCAACTGCCAAAGCTAGATCTTATTTTTCAGAGTATCCCCCTAGTTCTCCAAGCATGGCTTTGTTTAAAGATGGCAAGCCTGTTTTTATGCTTCCAAGAGACAGGATAGAAGGAAGGGATGCTGTTGACATTTCAAAGGATTTAGTTGAGAGTTTTAATAAATTCTGCTGAGAAAAATTACTAGACTAATTCGGTAGGTATATAAATGTCTTAATTCTATGTATGGTAATGGGAAAAAAGGAAAAGTTCAATTCTAAAAAAACAGCATTAATTCTTATTTTAATGTGGATAATTTACATTATCATGGGTGGTTTTTACACTCGCTATGGTGAACATGTTTTTTGGATTTTTATTATAATTAATATTCTTTATCTATATAAAGTATTTTTTCAAAAAAAGTAATATCTAAAAAATCATCTCCTTATTTGATTTAGTGCACTAGCGCATCGTACTTAGAATAACTGCGAGGGGAAGGATTTGAACCTTCGGAGGCACTAAGCCACAGGATTTCTTACCTTCTGGTCTTAAGTTTGACAATCCTCAAAGATATACCTTACAGGATTCCTGCCCAATTGACCAGACTATGGGACCCCCGCATCTCTAGAAAGCTCTGATTATTTCATTTAAAAGTGTTAGGTTTAGCCAAAGTAATCAAAAAAAATAGAATTAGCTAGGATATGCAAGTTCCACGGCAATTACTCGTTTTATTACACGTGCAGATGCCAATTTTCTTTTCCTTTACTTGACCATTGAGAACATATAAAGAAGAACCAGAACTGGTGGATTTGGAAGCACCATAAGAAGTGTCATCTTGAGATGTATAACTAGAACTTTCTGATTGTACATAACTAGATTGCTTATTGTATTTTGCCATTTTGATTAACATATGTTATGTTTCAAATAGTTATAACATTTTTGGTTTTATAAATAGAAAGTGTTTATAAGATAAAACCACTCTTTTTGATGAGAAAAAAGATGACAAAATTAAAAAGAGAGTTAAATCTTTGGCAAGTCACTGTTGCCGGTATTGGAATAATTCTTGGCGCAGGAATTTATGCCCTGATTGGCGTTGCTGCCAATGATTCTGGAAATGCAATCTGGCTCGCATTTTTAATTTCTGCTGTTGTTGCGGCATTTACTGGATTAAGCTATGCTGAACTTTCATCCATGTTCAAGGGAGATGCAGGGGAATATGACTATATACATTCTGCCTTCAACAAAAAAATTGCTTATTTTGGAAGCCTTGCAATTATTTTTGCCGGTATTGTCAGTGCTGCTACAGTTTCAATTGGTTTTGCTGGTTACTTTACAAGCATATTTAATGTTTCACTCTTGATTGCTGCAATTGGCCTTGTTATTCTGATGACATTGATTAATTTTATTGGAATAAAACAATCTGCGCAATTTAACACAATTTCAACATTCATTGAGTTTGCAGGTTTATTGCTTGTCATATTCATCGGAGCAAAGAAGATAGGAAGCGTAGACTACTTGGTTATGCCTGCCGGCATGTCTGGAGTGTTTAGTGCTGCTGCTTTAGTTTTCTTTGCGTACATGGGTTTTGAGAGCATTGTTAAGCTGGCAGAAGAAACAAAGAATCCAGAGAAGACCATACCAAAGGCCATTGTGTATTCTGTCATAATAACTACACTAATTTATATTTTAGTATCAATTGCTGCCGTGAGTGTTCTGGACTGGCAAGAATTAGGGCATTCAACTGCTCCTTTAGCTAGTGTAGTTGCATCATCACTTGGTCCTCTTGCTTTTGTAATTGTTGGTATTATTGCCTTGTTCTCAACTTCGAATACTGTATTGATTACACTTGTGACAACTTCGCGAATGATATATGGAATGGCAAAAGAGAATACTATGCCAAAGATTTTTTCTTATATTCATAAAAGAACACAAACCCCTTGGGTTGCCATATTCTTCCTTGCTGCGACAACCATTGCATTCCTTTTTACTGAGAACCTTGAATTCTTAGCGAACCTGACAACGTTGTTTCTGTTTATAATTTTTGCACTTGCAAACTTAAGCATGCTTATCTTGAGGTACACAATGAAAGAAAAGAAGAGAGGATTTTACTGCCCTGGAAACATTGGAAGATTTTCCGTTGTTGCGCTGCTTGGATTCTTGACTTCAGTGTTCATGCTTTACTTTTCTGTTGTCAATTTAATGTGAATTCTTCAATTGTCTTGTAGAATGGACCATCCGGCGTCAAGGTTGATTCCTTAAGCCAGAATTTGTCAATAAAAAATTCAATTTTTTTTGTTTTATTCTTGGTTGGATAGTCGAGAAGCTTCTGCCTATGCTCAAGGCCTTTTATTCTGGCAATTGTGACGTGGCTTGCAAACTCCATTTTTTCTTTAGGAAAAACCTTTGAAAGAGTTTCATCTATCTCTTTTTTTAGGTCGTGTATCTCCTGGGCATTTATGCTAATCCAAAATATTCTTGGAGTCTTTGTATTAAATATTCCCAAACTGCCGAGACTTGCCTTAAATTTTCTTAGCTTTATTTCATTCAATAGCAATTTAACTTTTTCAATTTGCGCATTGCTTATCTCTCCCAAAAACTTCAACGTGAGATGCAGATTTTCTTCTTTCGCAAAACTGCCATGGAATAAATTTTTAGATTCCAAATCAGACTGGATATTCTTAATTTCTGCTGTAACTTCTTTTGGAAGCTCAATGGAAATAAAACACCTCATTTATCCTCCTATTAATTTTTTGTGCTATAACAAATTTAATGCGCGTTAATCTTATGCCTGCTGCAGGGCAAATAGATTTAAAAGCATATATTATTACAAAATGAGTTGATATTTATGACAACATTTACCATGATGGCCTCAACAATAGCGATCCTAGCACTTGCAATGGCATCACATGCTGCTTTGACAGGTCAGCTTATTACGCAAAAACATAGCCAGCTAGAGTGGTCTACCTTTCTTGGCGGGAATGAATATGATTTTCCAATGCAAATGGCATATCATCCCTCAGGCGACATTATCATCACAGGACAAACAAAATCCTTGGATTTCCCAGTCACACCAGATGCATACCAACAGCAATATGCTGGAGGCGGTTTTGATATATTCTTGGCACGTCTCAGTGCTGATGGAACCCAACTGCTATATGCCACGTACTTTGGCGGGTCTGGCGGCGACACAGTAACCTCAATTGCCTTATCAGAAACAGGAGAAATTGTCATTGGTGGAAAAACATTATCTACCGACTTTCCGACAACAACCAATGCATTTTCAATGGCACTAGATGACTCAGGCTGCGGCGGAGGTGATGCTTTTGTTTCGCGTTTCAGTGAAGATGGAAAAATACTGCTGTCATCAACATTTCTAGGCGCAGAAAATTCAGATGTCATCCAAGAGATTATTATCGACCAAAATAACAATGCTATTGCAACTGGTGATACTGCGTCTGCAAATTTTCCAATAACACCTGGAAGTTACAGTTCAACGATACAAGGACCAGCCACATGCCCTGGAACATTCGGATGCCAAAAACCATGCCTTGAGGGATTTGTCACAATAGTTTCTCCAGATGCAACACAAGTTCTAGCGTCAACATTTTTTGGAGGATCCAATGCAGAACTGACAACCACGATGACACAGAATATTGATGGCGAAATTATCATTGCAGGACAGACAACATCTCCGGACTTTCCGACAACACCAAATGCTTTTGACACAACATACAATGATCCTTCTGATTTGGCTGACGGATTTATCTCTGCATTGTCATCTGACTTAACACAATTGCAATGGTCCACGTTCCTTGGAGGAAATGGGGTAGTACAATCACCATTTGCAGGACAGGATACCGTCTATGACATCGCTACAGACACAAGAGGCAATATCATTGCAACAGGATGGACAACATCTCCGGACTTTCCGACAACACCAAATGCTTTTGACACCACATTTAACAGCGAGTGCAATCAGATGCTCTGCTTTGGCGATGCCTTTGTAACAAAGCTAAACAATGAGGCCACAGCGTTAATATCATCTTCATTTTTTGGAGGCAAGAATGATGAAATTGCAGTGACCATATCAAATAATGACCTTGACCAAATTACCATAGCAGGACCAACATTGTCATCAAACATTCCTACAACAGTAAATGCTTATGATTCTATTTTTAATGGGCCATCAACAACATCTGATGGATTCATAGCAAGATTCAATGCGCGAACGAACAAACTGCTCTTTTCAACATACATTGGCGGAGATGATGGCATTGGAACAGATACCATAAAGGACATAGCAAAAGGAGAAGATGACTCCTTAATAGCCATGGGAGCAACATGGGCCCAAGATTTCCCTACAACTGCTAATGCATATGATACGACACTGGGCCAGCAATTCTCTGACGCTTTCGTCACGAAACTAACTATAGAACCGTCTTATGTAATCATACAAAAAGAAAAACACTAACTAGATGTTTTTCAATGTAAGAGCCACCGAGGGGATTTGAACCCCCGACCTATGGTTTACGAAACCATCGCTATACCGAGCTAAGCCACGGTGGCACACTTTCACAAGATAAAATGTTGTTTTAAATGTATTGTTACATCATAAAAATTTCTAGAATAATAATTACTTTTTAGATGTTAAGCTTTTTCTTAATATCCTCAAGAGAATTTGACTTTTGACAATTTTTACAAATAAGATGCTTCTTTTTGCCGATGTAAGATCCAAGAGGCTTATCTAAAAAAGTTGTTTCTATTTTTTCCCTGCATATCTCGCATTTCATTTAAGAAATAAAACTTCTAAACCTTTTTAAATATTGTTTTTCAATAAACCAACATGAAAGATTACATTGGCGGGCAAGCAGTAATTGAAGGCGTTATGATGGCCAGTCGCAAAAAGGTTGCTGTTGCTGTCAGGAAGCCTAATGGCAAAATAAAGATAAAGGTTGAAAATAGAAGCAGCGCTGCTGAGAAATTCAGGAAAACCCCATTCTTAAGAGGCCTTGCTTCTTTGTTTGAGATGCTGATAATAGGAACAAAGGCATTAACCTGGAGCAGCAATGAAAATCTTGAAGAAGACGAGCAGATTGGCGGATGGGGGATATTCTTCACAATATTACTATCACTCGGATTGGCAGTAGGATTATTTATTGCATTGCCTTTATGGGTGAGCAAGCTTCTGAGTGAAGACAGAATTATCTTTAATGTAATAGACGGGGCATTGAGGGTCGGAATATTCGTTGTGTACTTAATGTTTATTTCCAGATTTAAAGATGTTAAAAGAGTATTCCAATATCATGGAGCAGAACACAAAGCTGTAAACTGCTATGAAGCTGGAAAGCCATTGACTGCAAAGAATGCAAAGAAATTTTCAACCATACATCCGAGATGCGGAACATCTTTTATTTTTATTGTCCTGCTTGTGAGCATTATTTTATTTACATTTGTTTGGAGCGAGGCATGGTTAATGAAGCTCTTGTACAGAATATTGCTGATACCAGTAATTGCAATGATTAGTTATGAGATATTAAGATTTAATGCAAGAAAACCCAATAAGGTTCTTGGATTTCTTACAACACCTGGGTTGTGGCTGCAAAAGATTACAACACAAGAACCAGATTTGAAGATGCTTGAAGTTGCTGTTAGAGCATTGAAGGCGGCGATGTAAAATGGACTTGAAAAAGCTGTCAAAGATACGAGATAAGCTGAATAAAGTGAAAGGATTGAGGGTTCTTTTTACCCTTGAGGATGAACAGAGGGATATCATACGAGATCTAGAAGAAGAGAGAAACAAAGGGGTTTTTGAGTGTCTTGACAGGGAATATACTATGCTGCTTGCGCATGACTCGAGTTTTCGAGAGCCTGATGAAAAGATAGTGAATGGCAAGGACAAGAAAGTGATATTTCCAGGAGTTCCTTTTCATGAAGTTGATGCAAAGAATGTTGTGTCCTCATCTCCTTCTGGAAGGGTTCATAGGGCACTGATGGAAATGCTGCATATTCACTTGGATGAAGAAGAAGCTACCTTATTAATTGGGTTTGATTTGAATTAATTATCTTCCTGTACTGCCGAATCCAGCTTTACCTCTGGAGGAAGATTCTTCTAAGTTTTTTGTTTCAAGAATTTTTGCCTGTTCTATCTGTACAAGAACTAACTGTGCAATCTTGTCTCCTTTTTTTATTTCGTAATTAACATTTGATGTGTTCAAGAGAACTACTTTGTATTCGCCACGATAACCAGAATCAATGACACCTGCCATTGTCTTTATTCCGAATTTTGCTGCAAGACCACTCTTGTCCCATACATGTGCAACATAACCTTGAGGGAATTCTGCTGAGAATCCAAGAGAAAATGTTTTTCTTTCTCCTGGCCTGAGAACATAATCCTCAATAGAATGCATGTCCATTCCTGCGTCTGTTGGATTTGCGTAGCTTGGAAGCGTTGCGTCTTTATGGATTTTTTTTACTTTGAAGGATATCATTTTTACATTCCACAACCACCAATTGAGTTGCTACATACACATTTGTAACATCCAGGTGCCGTCTGCATCATTACTCTGCTGCATTCTGGACAGAGAACTCCTCTTTGATTATCCAAGCTTGATTTACCATTATGAGGCATTAGGTCTAAAAGAGAACCTTTTTCTGGCTGCTTAAATCCACCAAGTTCTGGATCGTTTATGACTTGTGCAAAATCCCAATCATTGATTTGCATGCGTCTGAATGTTCTGAAAGCACCATTCTTGAATCCGCGAAGTTTTGCTACATCTACTTTTTCAGGTTCTTCTGCTACAGAAGAGTCTCCAAGATATTCAAGCTTCAATAATTTTCCTGCAAAGTCAAGTGGTGACAATGCTGTGTTGATGTATGGATGTCCTGTTACAAATCCTTTTGGCTCAAATTCCTGTCCAACCCAACCTTTTGCAATGTCCTCCAAATGCACACCACGTTTTAATGATCGTGATGCCTGCACTCCTGCTGTTGTGAATACTGCTCCAAGGTCAGAACCTGCTTTGAATGAAAGAAATGTGATTTGCCCTGGTCTTCCATCCGGCTGTTCACTGATTAGCACATGCAAAGGCTTGCCATTAATTTTTACTTCTGTTTCATATGCATGCCTTTGATTTGGTAAGTCTTCTTTTTCTCCGCGCTTTAATGCGACAACGCTTTTTGATGCTCCAAAATTCAATGCGCTTGTTGGTTTGCTGTTATTCCTGAAAACTGCAAGCGCTTTTAGCCCAAGTTCTTGTCCAAGCAAGTAACCATCATAAATATCTTTTACGGTTGCGTGTTCTGGAAGATTATTTGTTTTTGAGATTGCACCAGAAACAAATGGCTGTGCTGCACCCAACATACGTACATGACCTTCAAAAGGAATGCTTCCAACACCTTGTGCATTTCCAAATGCAGTGTCGAAAACAGTGTAATGATCCACATTAACATGAGGTGCTCCTC
>CAYIYF010000002.1:0-23890 GCA_964367575.1 Candidatus Woesearchaeota archaeon
TGGATAAAAAAGGGGATTCTCTGCATTGGATATATACTTATTACATGTTAATTTTAGTAGTAATACTTATTGCACTAGCAGGAAGAATAAATGCGGCAGGAGATGATACGGCTTACAATTTGAAGTTTTATTCAAGGGATGTGGCGTATGGCGCAGAAGCTTTTTTGTGGTCTGGCGGTGAGGGCGAGTATGTTTATCCGTTGAAGGAAGGATATGAATTAAAAGTAGACAATACTGTTGGCGAGATAATAGCAAAAAAGGAGATATCACAAGATTCCTATAAGTTTAGAAAAAGGGAAGGATACCAAATAGAGATTTATCCTGCTGTTGAAAGTGAAACTGAATTATTAAATCTTTATATTATTTCAAAAAAAGAAAAAGGTGCTGGTGAAATTGCATAAGAAAGGAATGTTTTCTCTTACAATTGAAATGATTAAGTGGGGAGTAATATATCCAATAGTGATCATAGTGCTTGCAATATTTATTTCATTAGTGCTGCAAACACATATAAATAGGGAAGTGAAGGCTGATGAAATTGAGTTTGTGCTTGCCAAGAATTATTTTACTGCCAAATTTTCTGATGATGGGGTGATAGGCGAGGAAAATTTTGATAGTTTCAGCGAATATTCTGAAGACTATTTTGGTACACAGGTAAGGATGGCTGGAAAGGAGTATTACTCAAATTTTAATTTGTACAAGGACAGTCAGTTATGTGGAATAAAAAATAGCCCATTTAAGTGCAGCAGGACTTTTACTGATTTTTATCTTAATTCCAGCAAAATAGAGAAAGCCGAAATTAAAATGGTGATGAAACGTGAATAAGAAAGGTATTTTTTTCATTGATGACATCATTGGGATTTTTGCTATAGTTTTTATTATGTTTATTTTTTTACTTGCTTTTGGAATATTAAATTTTCGACAGACAATAACAGGCGGACCTTCTGAAGAAGTTATAACTGCAATGGAGCTGTCTGAGGAAAAAGAGTATCCTTATGCTTTACTGGAAATGCCTGCAAAGATTTCAGGGCAAGATGCAACTATTGCCGATATAATTTCCTATGCCGTCTACAACGAGGATTATTCTGCTTTAGATGAAGTGCTAGCAAAGACCTTTCAAGATACGAGTTATTACTGGAGCATTGTTCTAGCAGATAGGGATAATCCAGATGTTTTTTATTACTCTGCTGTCAGAAAAGGATGGCATTCTGTGGACCTGAGAGAGCCTTTGCAAGAGGTTATGATCCCAAAGTATAAAGGCAATGGGATGATATTACTAAAAATAAAGATTGGAGAAGGAACTGCTGTTACAAATGAAGAAAAAGGCTATTCGGTGGCGAAGATTACTCGACCGCAATTATGAAATGAATGAGGATATTGCAAAATGAAAAATAAAAAAGGGATACTGATGGCTGGAACAGTATTACTATTTGCATTTTTGCTGACTTATTCTTTATGGGTTGTCACAATAGACAAAGATCCTGCAAATGAAAAACTTAAGCTTGGCAGGATGGTTAATGATATTTATGCTGTAAACAGCAAGGCAGAGGAATTTGAATACTTTTTGAAGAAATCAGGAGAATATGCCTTGCTGGAAACATTAAAGCAGAGAATAGAAGGCGAAGAATTGATTGAGGACTGCGATATACTTTACAAGACTCTTGAATGCTGGTTTAATGAAAATAAGATTGCAAAAAGCCTTGCTGAAGATTATAAGAATGAATTTAAAGATTATATTGAGATGAGCGGTTATGAAATAAATGTCGATGATTACATTTTTGGGACAGAACTTGATGTAAAGTATATAATTGCAAAAGGGAAAAATGATAATCCTGTTGATTTTGGAGAGAACTCAGAAAGAAAAATGAGCTTTAGAAAGGATGCAAGCTTTGAAAGCAGGATTATGTTTAATTTTTCAGAATATAATGAAATATTTGATGAGATAAACAAGAATCTTAAATGCCTGAAAGAAGCTGAAGATGAGCAGGTGAAAGAGGATATTGCAAAAAGCAAAGAGAACAAGAAAAAGCCAGAAGAATGTCTAGGAGGCAGATTCAGCAATGTAAGAAAGATTAATGGAATACTATATTTCGACTACAAAATCGATGGGGCATTGATTGAAGACGGCTTTGAAGGCAAGATGGCTGTTGACATCTTTGGATTTGAAAAGAGTAGCGACATAGCAATTGGCTGATTCTTTTGCAAGACAATAATCTATAAAAAGCGAGCGTGATTTACAAAAAATAAAATGATGGGTATTAGCTTAAGTGATATTATTTTAGAGATAAAAGAAAAATCTAATTTTTCTGAAGATGAGATAAAATTAAAGATTGCGCAGAAAAGGGACAAATTAAGCGGTTTTGTAAGCGAAGAAGGCGCTGCACATATTCTAGCCAATGAACTTGGAATCGACTTGATGGAAAACATCAGGAAGCACGGATTAAAGATAAACAAACTGCAGCCAGGAATGAGGGTTGGGGCTACCGGGAAAGTGATTAAAAACTATGAAGTTAGGAGCTTCAATAAAAATGGAAGACAGGGGAAAGTTGGAAGCTTTTTAATTGGAGATGAGACTGGAGTAATAAGAATAGTTCTTTGGGATGAAAATCATATTGCAAAGATGGAGAATGGAGAGATAAAGCAAGACGTTGTGATAAAAATTGAAAATGGGAATATAAGGGAGAATAATGGATACAAGGAGATGCATCTTGGAAACTACAGCAGTTTAACCCTTAATCCGCAAGGCGTTGAAGTTGGTGCAGTTAGTAAAAACTTCCCCCAAATTGAAGCAGGGACAAGCGAAATAAAAATATCAAAATTGAACGAAGCCAATGCAGGAGATAATATTTCAGTGTATGGGACAATTGTGCAATTGTTTGAGCCAAAAGCATATGATGGCTGTTCAGAATGTGGCAGAAAGATGAATGAAGGAAGGTGTCAAGAGCATCCAAATGCCGTGCCACAGAAAGTCCCTATATTGAACTTCTTTGTTGATGACGGGCATGGCGGGATGAGGGGCGTTGCTTTCAGAAATCATGCGGCAAGGATATTGGGCATTGAAGAGAAGGATGTTATTGCAATGCTTAATGATGCTGTCAAATTCGAAGAAGTAAAGAATAAAATTTTAGGGAATCAATTGTTAATGAGCGGAAGGATTAATAATAATGAGATGTATAATAGGAACGAGTTTATGGTCAGGGGCGTGCATGAGATTGACACGAAGGAGCTATTGGCTAAGTTTTTAAACTAGCATTGAATGGTCATCAGATGGTTCAAGAGAAAAAATCAGCTACTAAAAAAAATAAAAGGGCAAGGGATGCTTTTTTGCTGGGTATATTGATAATTGTTTTGCTTTTTGTTGCAATGGCTAAAGATGGAAAGATTCTAAATGGTGTGATGACTGGGAAATTTTTTTATGGCAATAATGACCGGGGAATATTTCAGGACGAAGTATGGTATGTTTATGAATGCAGCCAAGAATCTGCCAGAAGCGCTGCTGAAGAATTAATAATAAATTATGGATGCGGTGAAGAGTACTGCAGCAAGGCAGCATACGGCGTTGAGATGCCTTATAATATCATTGTAAATCTGGCATGCGAAGGTGATTCACAGAGAAGCCTATGGATTGAATGGTGCGAGGATTACTATGGTGCAGCCTGCCAGAAACCTGCTTAAGCAAGTTTAATAAATCTGGAGATTAATTAAGCCTTATGAACAGCACCATAAAATGGCTGATATTCTCAGATATTTTTGTTATTACTGGTTTTGGCTTAATAGAACCAATACTTGCCATATTCATCAAGGAAAACCTTGAAGGCGGAACAATTTTTACTGTCGGCCTAGCCAGCGCATTGTTTCTTGTAACGAAGTGCTGCGTGCAGCTGCCGTTTTCACGCTATGTTGACAATCATGCTGAGAAGATTAAATGGCTTGTCTTAGGGACATTTTTCGTTTCATTAGTGCCTTTTGTCTATTTGCTGGCGCAGAACATTTATCATGTTTATTTTGCACAGATATTATATGGCCTTGGAAGCGGGGTGGCATATCCAACTTGGCTTGGTCTTTGGAGCACGCATTTAGACAAAAAACATGAAAGCTTTGAATGGAGCTTGTATTCTACAATGACAGGATTAGGGACTGCATTGACAGCGGCAATCGGAGCAGCAATAGCAGAGTTCATAGGATTTGCCTTTACATTTTTTCTTGTAGGGATTATGGCTTTGGCAGGATGCCTTGTGTTATTTAATTTGGAGAAAAGAAAAGAAAATTTGCCAAGACCCAGCGTTTATCATTACCACAAAAAAAGAAAGCTTGGACATGGGAGGCCTAATTGAAGTATTAGCTAGCTGATTAAAGTTTAAATCGCTTATAAGGCACTTCTCACATTTCTCACCCACGATATAATTCTTTATAAATACCATAAACATTCTGGATTTGTCCTAAGAGGACATATAAAAACAAAACC
Organism: Candidatus Woesearchaeota archaeon; assembly: GCA_964367575.1. Classification (GTDB taxonomy): domain Archaea; phylum Nanobdellota; class Nanobdellia; order SCGC-AAA011-G17; family UBA489; genus JABIKK01. Next base: position 4,463 of record CAYIYF010000002.1, read on the forward strand.
TTATGGGGCCTTTGTAAAAACAAGGGTAGGAGGCAAATAAAATGACAAAAATTAATTCTTTGGACACAGCTCCAAAAAGACCTTACAAGGAATGGAAGGCTGGCAACATGAAGGTTGCCATGTGGAAGAATAAGAAAAACATGGAGGATGGTTCTGAGATTGAGTTCAAGACTGTGAGCTTGACAAGAAGCTACCGCAAACCTGGAGAAGATTTGTGGAGGCATGATGTAATAAACTTGAGAAGGAACGATCTTCAAAAAGCTATTTTAGTTTTAGAGAAAGCACAGGAAGATATGCTGCTTTCAAATGAGAGTGCAAAAGATGAAAATGAAGAATGAGGTTGTGATGGAAATGGTAAAAAAACAAATCAGTTTGACTGATCTGCCTGGTGTAGGCTCTGCTACTGCAGAAAAGCTTACTGAGGCAGGCTTTGATTCTTTGATGGCACTTGCTGTTGCGACTCCGGCTGCTGTTGCAGAAACTGCAGGAGTGAGCGAAGCTGTTGCAAGAAAAATAATCAATACTGCGAGAAATTCATTAGACATGGGATTTGAAAGTGGTACAGATTTGCTTGAGAAAAGACGACAGGTTGAGAAAATAAGCTCTGGATCAAAAGCATTTGATGCAATGATTGGCGGCGGAATTGAGACTGGAGCTATAACCGAATGTTATGGCGCTTATGGTTCTGGAAAAACCTCTCTTGCACATCAATTTGCTGTTAATGTACAACTGCCTAAAGAGCAAGGTGGCGCTGAAGGTATTGCAGTATGGATTGATACTGAAGGTACTTTGAGACCTGAATACATGAAACCAATTGCTGTTGCAAAAGGAATGGATCCTGATGAAGCCCTGAAAAATTTCAGAGGGGTACGCGCATTTAATAGTGATCACCAAATGCTGCTTGCAGAAAAAGTTGAAGACTTGATAAAGAAGGACAAACTTCCCGTGAAATTAATTATTATTGACAGCTTGATGGGTCATTTCAGAAGCGAGTTTACTGGCAGAGGAACTTTGGCAGATAGACAGCAAAAGCTGAACAAGCATTTGCATGTGCTTTTGAGATTGGCTACGCAACATAATCTTGCCATATACATAACAAACCAAGTCATGTCAAAACCAGACACTTTCTTTGGTGATCCAACAGAGGCTATTGGCGGGCACGTTGTTGCCCATACTAGCACTGTGAGAATTTACTTGAGAAGAGGCAAGAAGGGAACAAGAGTTGCCAAGCTGGTTGATGCTCCGGCCTTACCAGACGCAGAGGCGGCATTCATAGTGACTAATGATGGCATCAAAGATGTTGACGCATAATTGAAAATTGGAGACGTGTTTAATGTGAACATTCATCCGTAGACGTCTTCGATGCTTTATTTTTTGCAAATAAAAAAAAGCGTCCCTGCCAGGATTTGAACCTGGGTCGCAACCTTTTTGCAATTCTATTTTCCGCAAGGTCGTATGCTATCCGCTACACCACAGGGACTTAGGTTTTAAAGGCTATAGTACCTTTTAAAGCTGTTTTGTTTCGTAATATTTATAAATGCTTTTTCTGACTTTTCTAGCAACAATGGAAAAAAAAATTTACAAGTGCATAAGTACTGGCGTTGAAATCACAAATGACAGAGGAAGTGTTATTTTTGACTGTCCAAAGTGCGGTGAACAAAAAATAATAAGATCATTTAAGGCTAGGCAGACTTCTGTAAAATACAAATGTCCTTCTTGTGATTTTGAAGGTCCAAACTAAGATGGCCAAAGTTATTGTGACATTCAAGGTAATGCCTGGCAGTCTTGATGTTAGTCTGGAAAAAATAAAAAAGAAGCTAGAGAAAGCTATTGAGAATTTTGGCGGCAGGATAAATGGCGAGATGACAGAAGAACCTATTGCATTCGGCTTGAAGGCTGTCAAGGTTTCCTTTGCTTATGACGAAAAGAAGGGAACTACTGATGATTTAGAAGAGGAGCTGACAAGAGAGGATGAGATACAAAGTGTGGAGGTTGTCAGTGTTGGAAGGGCAATGGGATAAATGGCTGAAGAAGTCAAAAATAAAAATAACTGTATTTTCTGTGCTATTGCTAATGGTAGCAATCCGAGTGCTAAGATTTATGAAGATGATAAGATAATTTGTGTTCTGGATATATTTCCGGCATCTAGAGGCCACATACTAGTAATTCCAAAGATGCATGTTGTTTTTAGCACACAGATGGAAGATTCTTTGAGCACACAAGTATTCTCTTTTGCGAATAAAATGGCTGCAATGATATTTGAGGCTATGAATGCTGAAGGGACAAACATACTAGTTGCTAATGGGGTTAGTGCTGGGCAGAAAGTTGGGCATGCTGTTGTGCATGTTATTCCAAGGTACAAAGGAGACAATGTTAAGATAGAATTTGGTGGCAAGCAAATAACGCAGGAAGAACTGGAAGATGTTATGAAGAAAATTGCCGGAAAATCACAACAATCTCAAAAAGCTGAAGTTCCTTCAAAGCCGGCAGAGATAAAGAAAAAAGAGTTTTTGGAAGAGTCATTTGCTGAAGAGTATGGCGAGGAAGAAAGACTGCCTTAATGTCTTTTTATAATCTATTTTAAGGAAAAAAGAGCTTTTAGGCAAGATAAATTTCTGGGAATTTTTTATCAAGCTAAAACATTGTAATCGTCGCTGATGATGGTGACATATACTTATAAATAAGCTTTGACTAGTGCTTATGCATGAAGGGGCGACTTGAAAGCATTATTGCTTCAACTGTTCTTGGGATAACTGCAGCGTGTGCAGCTGACCATCATACTTCTCAGAAACCAACACATCAGGAATCTTTAACCCCCATTGCTTATGGTGATGAGGTAACTTCTGTTGAAATTCAAATAACAAGCGAGGAGACCCCTTCTGTTGTTGGAGGCTACATAGTGGTTGAAGACAGTAATGTTTTTCGAACTCATATTCCCTCTTTTGGAGAGATTATGCACTTAGATGATTGGGAAGAAAAAATTCCTTTCTATTTTTCTGCAAGGCTCAAAAGAGATGATGGCTCAGCTATTGAATTGTCTTTTCCTGTTTACATAGCAATTGATGATGGAGAATGGCATTACTATGATATTGAACAGAGGAGCAATAAAGATTCTCCAATTGTCTCACTTAGAACACTTCACGAGTTTCCACTTACTGAAGGAATGCACTTTGGTGTAGCAGCTCTTCCGATTGATGGGCTCTTGTATGTGGCTCAGATAAATTATTCTGTGATGCCTTGATTTCTTTCTGAATGTTCTAGCAAATTTTTATGAAAAATCATATTACTGGAAAGAAAATAACTTTTCCAAGAACTAATGTGATGATTGTACCTAAAAGAAATGAAGGAACAAATGGAATTCCTTCCTTGATTAATACTTTTTTTATATTTTCTTTTTTTAAGATTTCAATTGATTCTTTGTCAATGCCAAAAGGCTGTTTTTTGTAAATAAGTTTCTTTCCCTTGTAAACATCTTCTCGCACCCAATCTCCTTCTGCAAGCTTGCTAGGCTGGATAGTTTTGTATAATGAAGTCTTTTCTACACTTTTTACGAAAATTAATAGATATGGAAGCATAAGCATAACAAGGGAGAATACCCCTCCGCTAATAACAAGGTCTGGCGGAAAATAAAAGAAAGTCAATATTGCAAACAAAACTGACAAAATCAAAACGCATATTTTTGTTATGTGCATTCTTTTTTCTGAGTTCAGTTTTTTGAATTCTACAATGAAGGTTTTCTTGTTCTTTGATGCTAATATTGCTGCATAAATTATTGCATATAAAGCTCCAACTAGCAGGATATTAAGAATCAAAACTAAGGGGTATGGAAAAAATGTTTGCTGGGCGTTATTGAAAGGAGAAGTTGCAAATGCTGCCATAAGGCCAGATATTAATTTGGCATCACCGCCACCCCATTGCCTTGTGTAGTAAAGCAGACTGCCGACGGCAAAGAATGTTATAAACGCAACGAAAGAGTATGTAAGGTATGTATGATTTTTTGATATAACTGTCTGAAGACCTCTTGTCAAAAGGACAAAAAATATCAATCCATAGCTAATCCAGTCTGGAATTTCCCTTGTACGCATGTCTGATATTGAAGCAATTATGAGCGTTATGAGAACCACTGTTATGATTATTGCGTCGAATATTAACATAAATATAAACTGCTTGGAATAGGTTTATAAAGTTTTTAGTTGGATTGGCTTGAAATGGTTAGTATAATTGGAGCAGGGCCTGTTGGAAATTATCTTGCCAGCAATCTGGCTAAAAATGGCATTTCTGTCCAGGTTTACGAAGAGCATAAAGTAATTGGGACTCCTGTAGCGTGCACAGGAATATTGACATCTTATCTTACTGATTTTATGAAAGTTGATAAAGAATTTGTTGTAAATAAAATAAACCAGACTAATGTTTATTCTCCTGATGGCAATCTTGCAAGCATCAAACTAAAAGATAATTATATTGTGGACAGAACTTTGTTTGATGCACATCTAGCTGAAATTGCAAAATCAAATGGGGCAGAGTATAATATTGGATTTAAGTTTACTTCAATGTCAAAGAGTTTGAATGGGAAATATTCAATGAAATTTGCGAATGGAGAGTCAAGAGAAGATGATATTATTGTTGGAGCTGATGGGCCAAGCACAAGCGTTGGAAGGGCAAAAGGAATTTATGAAGGTAGAAAATTTGTTACTGGACATCAGGCAAGAGTTAAGATGAATGAAAAAATTGATCCAAATATTATTGAATTTTTCCTTGATGAAGGAAATTACATCGGGTGGCTTGTGCCAGAGGATGAAAAAATTGCAAGAATCGGGGTTGCAAGCCATGTGAACGTCAAAAAGCATTTTGAAGAGCTAATGAAGAAAAGGCCTGGAAAGCTGCTTGGATGGCAAAGCGGGGCTATCCCAGTCTATAATCCCAGATTGGATTATGAGAAGGACAAGGTTTACTTGATAGGAGATGCTGCAACGCAAGTTAAAGCAACTACGTATGGGGGGATTATTCCTGGAATGCATGCTGCTGATTTATTGAATGAAGTGATAAGAGATGAAATGCCTGATGGAAGCTATCAAAATGGATTAAAAAATGGAATTGGAAAAGACTTGCATATGCATTTGATGCTTAGAAAATTAATGAATAGGTTTACAAAAGAAGATTATAATGAACTGATAAGAATGTGCGAAAAGAAAAGTGTTAAAGATGCAATATACAAATTTGACAGAGAATACCCAAAAAGATTATTGGCCTCTTTGTTTTTCAAGGAACCAAGGTTTGTTAAATTCAGCAGATGCTTATTTAGAAAAGAGATTGCCTAAGCAGGATTATTTGCTTGAGGAGTTGCTAGCTCTGACTCTAAGCTATCAGGGGTAGGTTGTTGTCTGATTATCCGGCAATATTGCAGGTCTTTTGCGCCGACCTAAAAGATATCCAACTCCTGCAGCAGCAAGTAGACTTGTTGCAAGAAGAGAGTAATCAAGAGGCGTTATTGATATTTCATTTGCGGCTGGTGAATTAGCTTCAAGAGCTTCAAGACGTCTTTCAATGTGTTTGTAGTAAGGCGGCACTCTATGATATATAGCTACGTTTTCTGAGTTTGAGTTAAGAATTCCTTTAGCGCCTGCATACAAGAGAATTGCACCTAGAACTGCTATTGAAGTGTTTTTTATTACCTTTTTGAACTCTACCATTTTTGTCACTATTTAGCTACTATAATCTATATCTTATAGTATATAAATCTTTTGCTTATATTTCGGAAAGATTTCAGAATTTTTGCAAAAACATATTATAAGGACGAAGACTTTGCATAGTTATGACAGACTTTTCAATGATAGATGCTGTGAAAAAATCAATTTGCGCCGGAATTGGTGCATCTTTGCTTTATGTTGGAATTAACGGGATCAAAAAAGAAATTGATTGCTCTAAAGAAGCCACTTATCATCATATGACTCCATATGAAAAGCATCTAGAAAGGATGAACCAAAAGTCAATGCTGGAGGAAAAATTAAATGAACCAATTGGGCTGATAAATGAAATAAAAGATTTTTATTACAGTGACATTGGCAATGCAATGAGTTTAAGCAGTATGGTGCATGATGCTGGAGGGTTTTGTATGGCATTTGCATTTGGAGCTTCAAGAGTTAAGAACAAGCTTGCAGGGCTAGTAATCAGCTATAAGTTTGCAATGATTCCCGAGATTGTCAATGCTTACAATGGGCATATTGCTGGAAGGGATATGGCTTTTGAAGCTGGAAGAGATGCATTAATGGTGCTGGGAGCTTTTGGCATTGGAAAACTGGCTAATTACATTGCAAGCTCAAGAAGAAGAATGCGTTATTATGCTCCTAATGTTGCAAATAGCTTTGATACTCAGAGAGCTTGGTGGAGTGCGTGATTCAGCAAGATTTAAATAATGAATTGGCCTTGTTTTTTCAAGCAGAGGTGGTTAAATATAGCAGGGAATCTTTATTTTTTTAAAAGAGGACAGGCATTAGGGGCATTCTATTTTGTCATGATGCTTGCCTTGTTTCTAGTCATCTACATTGTCTTGCTGCCTGCGCAGGAAAAACAGCTCATGATGGGAGAGATACCTGCACCTTATCCAGCATACAATACTGTTCCAGGCGCTCCACTTCCTTCAAACAGCCATGGAATAATCTTCAGCGATTATCCAGGAAGTTTCCAGCCTTATGCGCTGAGCTTAATCCAAAAGAATCTTGCAAGCATTGACCTTTATTCCATAGAAGACAAGCAATATGAAACTCTTGCCGGAAACATTCTTGTCGAGAGCACACTAGTAAAGAAAGACAAAGCCGAATTTATCTTTGAGATCGATGATGAAAATGCTCTGCAGGATGTAAAATTATTATTCTTTGTTGCTGCGCATGATGGAGAGATGACTATAAAACTAAATGGGATAAAGATTTTAAGCGGCGAGATAGTGAGTGACATGCTTCCTGTTGAGCTTCCAATATCTGTGCTTGGAAAAGCAAACAGACTGACGTTTGAAACTTCTGCCCCTGGATTGTTTGCCTTTATGTCAAAGAACAGTTATTTGTTGAAGGATGTAGTTTTGATAAAAAATTATCTTATACAGAATAATTATGAAACAAGGCAATTCGTGCTATCTCAGGATGAGATTTATGATTTAAACAGAATGTCTTTGATATTCAGACCGAACTGCATGACTCTGAAAGATGCTGGAAGACTTGGAATAAGACTTAATGGCAAGCTGATACATGATGCAGAGATAGTCTGCGATGCAGGCATAGCAGAAATAGACTTCAGTCCGGCAGACCTTATAGAAGGCAGGAATATTCTTGAATTTGGAATTGACAGCGGGCAATATGTTTTAGAGAATGTTGTTCTTGAGGGTGATTACTCTTCTGCAGATTTTTACAAAGAGAGCTTTATTATCGGTCCTGCTGAAATAGATGCTCTAAGGCAAGGAGCCAAAGTCGTGCTGCAGGCAAGATTTGCAAATGATGGTTACAGAAAAGGGGGGACATTTTACATTAATGGATTCCCTGTTTATTTTGACACTTCTTTTTCCGAATATACTGCTGATTTGAATGGTCTTGTTTATGAGGGCAAAAATTTTATAACGATAATTCCAGATACACCTTTTGAGATGGTATCCTTAGATATATTTCTTGCTTAATGGAGTTGCAATATAATGGCAGAAGAAAATTCTGAGAAAAAAGAGAATAGACTGAATGAAAATAAGAGAAGGAGCTTTGATTATGACAGCTTGCATGGGTTAAGAAGATTAGCCATTTATGTTCTTAGTCTAGGATTAATAGGCTACTTTGTTAGAGGAACTTTCTGGTTCTTTGTTGTTATATTTTTTATAGCAATTATCCTGCTTAAGGGATTATGGAACGGAATCTCACCATATCTTCCAGAATTTCTTGTTAAAGGCATTCCATTGGTAGTTACCTTGGTAATCATAGGATATATGGCATTTTTTGTTTATAGGGTTGCATCTCAAGGAACCGAAGCTGGAATAACAAGCGTTGTAGGAACGCAAATACGAGAATCTGCAATCTGGAAGGGTGCTGGAGTCTTTTTAAATAAACTTAATTTTTATGCTGAAAATCCATTAGCCGCAGGAGATCCTTTTGCGCAGCCAGCATCACAGGAAAAGATATCTTCTAAGGGCATATCTTTTGATAATCCTGAAACACGAAAAAATTATTATGTTGAAGGTGAAACTATAATTGTAGAAGGTGATGCAACAATAACTGCCTTGGAGAATGATGATACTTCTGTTAATTTTGGATGCAATATAAATCAAAGCGGGATAGACAGAGATGGAACGATAAAAATTGTCGGCATTCTTGGAAACAAGTTTAAAGTTTATGCAGGATATGACGAGACAATTCATTACATATGCGAGCTGGAAGGAATAGAGTTTGATGATGCAAATGAATCTAAGGATAAAAAATATAAGATATTTAATGTAAATATCTTTGGAGAATATCAAGATTTTACAACAACGAGTTTGTTGAGTATTTACACGTTGGAAAATCAGATGCTAGAACAGTTAAAATCAGAAGGCAAGGATCCGTTTGGAATTGGAGACTACAAAAATTTGAATAAAAAAGATGGGATAACTGCTGCTGAATGCATTAAAGGATGCGGTTTAACCAGAGTGGCTCTGCAGTCGCAAAAACAACCACAGACCGAATTGACTCCTTATCCATTAAGAATCGCACTAAAGAAAGACAGCGATTATTATGGCGATATAATAAAAATAGAGAGTATAACTGTCGATATGCCTCAAGGAAATTTTGAGTTAATTGCATGCGAGAATTTCGGAGGCGACAATGCTTTTGATAAAAATGACCCTTCGTGGGAGTCTTACAATAAGGAGTTTGTAGAGAGCGAATATGGTGATGCATCTGAATATGCGTTTTATTGCGATTATAAAGTAACAAGACCCGCTGTTAAACCAGGAATAGCAAGTGATATTAAGGTTGATGCTGTTTATGATTACAGGGTTGTAAAGTTAAAGACAATCGAGATAAGACCTGGCAAACAGCTTACGGAAAATGACCAAGAAACACTGCCAGTTCAACCAGAAGGAGATTATGAAGATTACACAGAGGCAACTTATTATGATGTGGGTTAAAAATATTTTTATCTTGATTGCAACTGGATTTATCCTGGTGGGATGTAATATTATTTCAAATATGGGCGGTTCTCCTCCTGATTTTACAAATAAGTTATTTGATAAAGATGATAATGAAGCAGGATTACAGTTCCAAGAAGTAGACATAAAAGGAATCAATCCCAAAAAAGGATTAGTTGTTGGGTTTCAGGATGGAAATCCCGGTGGAAAGAATAATGAAATTTTCGGGGAGTTCAATGTTGGTCTGGACATAGCAAACTACATGGCTGAAACGGTCTATGCGGATCTTGATGTGTGGGACTCTGTTTCTTACGAAGGTTTTGATGACAGGGAAAACGTTGGGCTGCAAGCTGAAGCGGCACAATACAGCGTTGATGGAAAACTTTATCCAGGCGTGGGGCAGTATCCACTTGGATTTTTTTCTTATGACTTCCTGAATAATGGGCCTTATCCCGGCGCCAAGACACAGTTTTTTGCAAGTGTGAAATACAGCGTCCATAGTGATGTTGGAATCCATTTTTGTGTAACGAATCCAAAGGGAGAATATGACCCAAAATGCAAGAACAATCTTGCGTTAACGACTTCTGGAAAAAATGCAGAGATTGACCCAAAGAGCCAGCAGTACCCAATTTATGTTAAAAAGATTGTCAAATCTTATTTCGGAACTACAGAAGATTTGGCCGAAGCACCACTTGACATAGATGTAGTGAATGAAGGAGGGGGCAGCGTCATTGCAGCAAATGAGAATTCCTTGAATGAAAATACTGTTAACTTTGACATAATAACTGCAAGCAATTTGAATGACTTAAGGTGCAGGTCAGATGATTCTGTTGGCAAATTAGGATACAGCAACCCTGATTATTCCGGATTGCCAATGAAGTTAAAGATGAGCAAAGGCAATTCTGCCAAAGTAACATGCAATGCGAAAGTTCCAATCTCAGAGCCTATAAGCGCCGTCAATGTAGATATCAGACTTGATTATACATATCTATTTGAGACTAAAACAGAGGCGATAGAAGTTAAGGGTTAATCTTTTAAAGTAGTTGATGCAGGTAACTGATATGGTGAAGATCAAAAGGGGACTGGTTTTTGCATTAGTTCTTCTTGCTTTACTTATTGGATGTAAGCAGCAGGCTGACACTCAAGATTTAACGAGCCCATATGTTGGCGGAACTGATGGACTGGAATTTGCTTTCCAGGAAGACGAGCCACCATTGAATGTTCTTGATGATGGGCAGGAAGATTTTTACATAACCCTTCTTGTCAGAAATTTAGGAGAGTATACTGTGCCGCAAGGAGAGGCTGTTGCTTCATTAAGCGGTATTGATGCGAATGCATTCAGCTTGAGCTCGTTTAATACAAAAAATACCGTGGCCATTGAAGGAACAACAAATGATCAGGGATTCATAATTGAAGGTGCAGAGGAGATATTGGAATTTTCACAGGCTAATTACATCAATGATGTTATGACAGACCTTAATAATGTGTTGTTACGAGCCGATTTGTGCTATCAATATAATACTGAGGCATTAGCTCATTTATGCCTGAAAAAAGATGTTGTAAAGAAATCCATTGAAGATGTTTGTGATACTACAAGCCCTTCTGTTAAATTATTTAATTCTGGGGCTCCATTACAAGTTACAAACATGAGGCAGAAAGCAGTTGGATCTGGAAAAGTGCAAATAGCTTTCACTGTCGAGAACGCTGGAGGGGACTTGACATACCTTCCAGGGTCATTTACCGATGCATGCAAGGGGCAGGAAGATAATAAGGACATGGTGAAAGTGACCTTGATGAATCCGCAGAATAACTTTGTTCCTGAATGCAGCGCATTTGGCAAGTCACATACTGGAAATGTCAGGCTAGTCGGAAACAAGAAAGAGATAACCTGCACTATTGATACTTCTAACCTGCAGGAAGTAAGCTATCAGGACTTATTGATAATCGACTTGGATTATGATTACAGGCAGGCTATAACAACAAACATCAATGTTAAGAACGCTGTTTAAATTTCTTTGAGAAGTTTTGCAATCTTCTCCTCTCTTTTTTTACTTTGAGCTCTTGATTCTGCAATACTTTTTTCGAGGTTATCTGCTTCTTCTTTACTTAAAATTCCTGCAAAATCCATAATATGCGCCTTTTTCTCTTTTATCATTTAAATAAGATACAGAAGTGCTTTAAATTGGTTTTGGAAGCTAAAAACTCAGAAACAAAAGATTTATATACTATGATATATTTTTGATTACTACAAGGTGGCAACATGGTTAATGATTACAAGACAGTTGAACAGATGGTTTGGGAATCTGTCGGAGAACCGTTTATACAACCGTTTGTCCAAGGATTTTATGGTGCAGTAGTTACCCCCTTTAGGGTGCCGAGCTTTATTAGAAAGAGGAATGAAGAGCAAACTTTGATTGATAGGGTGAGTGATGATAATGGAGTTATGGGACCTGTTGCTCTTACAGGTTTGACTGGAATAATGGCAGGATTGGCCGCACAAACTTTTTTTTATTTGAATATACTTGCTCCTGTAGCCAACAAGATTTTGTTATCACAGGATTTAGAAAATAATGATTATACACCTGCTTTGGTTACAGCAGCAATTTTAGGATTAACAAACATAGCGTCTGGGATTTATGAAACAATAAGAGCAGGAAAAAAGAAAGCAGAAAAACTAGGAGAATTAGTAATAGAACATGGAGAAAGTTTGAAAAAATGAACACATCGAAATTAATATTTGGGATATTTGCAGCATTTGCAATGCTTCTTGGACTAAGCGCAGCTGCAGAAGCAAGTTATTTTAATGATATTTACAGCAACAATCAAGGCTATGGAAACTATGATGGCTATTCACAACCTTACAATTATGGCCACAATAACCATTATTTGCCAAACCAAAACATCTTTATTACTGACAATTTTAACAAGCAGGAAGCAGACTACTCAAATTCTGGCGCAATAAACAGCTTATTTAAGGCAGGTCAATCAGTCAGCAATAATGATTTCTTTGCACAAGGATTCTTTAATAATAATTATGGGAATTTTAATCAAAATGGGGCAATAAGCCTTAATGATGGATATGCCTTTACAAAAGAACCTTGTGTCACAAGGAAAACTAAAGCTAATTTCGATGGCAAGGGAAGTGATTTTAAAATAAAAGATGAGGTATGCGATGGAATATCTGGAAATTTCTTCAAAAACAATGCATATCAGAACAGCATAAACAACAACTTTGGATATAATCAGGCAAACATAGGGGCTAATGTTGTGCAGAACACCTTTGACCAGAAATTAAATCAGGAGGATTCATATTCAAACATGTTTTCAAACAAATATCACTCTCTTGGACAGAGCACATCATTCGGAAAGGGAACGCAAATTATTTTTTATTAAGAATCAGCCGATATAATCCAGATTATCTTCATTAGTCTTGTTTGTTTTATTTAGCTCTTCACTTATTATCCTTTTTAATTCTGTTTTCTTTAATTTAGGTGCTTTCTTTTTCTTCGGTGCGATTTTGACCATCTCCAATTCCCTGTCAATGTCTTTTTCCTTAAGGTTGAGTGAGATTTTGTTGTTAAGATACTTTACTATCTTTTTTGCTTCATTAAGCCCAAGATAACCAGGGCTTTCAAATGTCTCTGCAAGTATTGTGATTGCAGGGATCTTTCTTTTTCCAGCAAGCCCTGGAAGCAAGCCCGTAACTCCAACTATAGGGCCTATAAATTCGTGAAGCTTTCTTTTCGGTATTGCACCTGCAGAATATTTTTCCAACATTTTCTTTGAATTTCCAGTGAAATAAAGCTGCGGGTTTGCAGGCACATCATGAAGAGCTATACCACCAAGACTGATTATCTCTTTGCCTTTTGATTTCTGAAATGTGTCAATGATTTTATCACAGAAGTTGTGGCAGGAAATTTCAGATATGGGCTGTACATCTCCTGATAAGAGCATTATTGATTTTCCATTGACTTTTGCCTGGTAAACTTCTATACTTGGCAGCTCAATTAGGTTTTCTTCGTTAACGAAAACATAATGAGGAAACTCATTTGATTTTAATTCGTATATTTTCTTTGCTTTCAAACTGTCAATAAGGTATTCAACTGCAATCTTGCCAACATTACCTACACCTGGAAGGCCTTCTATTAATATAGAATTTTTAGCTATGGTGTTTGCAACTTTGTTAATTGTCCATGTCATATTTCGCCATTCTCCATTCTTACGAGTCTTCTGTAGTAGCCGTATTTGTCTTCTGGGCTGTACTTTGCCGGTTTCGGAGTGATTGTTTTCGAGCCACAAACCCTGCAGATTTTTTCTAAAGTATAATTACTGCAGTTATGGCACTTAAATATTTCTGTTTTCATTTCTTTGATTTTTCTATCTCAAAAGTCCCTTTATCCGTTATTATTGATTCTTTTATTACACTAATAACCTCTTCTGCCTGTGTTTCTCCCTCTTTTGGGTTTGATGTTGTTATTGTCATGCTGTATTTTGGAGCTGAAATGTATGAAAATTTGATTTTATAATCCTTATTTTTAGCGCATTCAATACCTTTTTTTATAGATTTTTTTATTGAATTAATTCCATCTGAGGTTTGGCAAGTCATTATAAGGTTTTTTGTGGATATTATCTCTTGAGGTTTTAATCTGAATCTGATGAGCTCATCAAGAGGCGCTGAAATCTTTTTTTCTATGCCAAAATCTGAAAGTGATAACTCTTCGTTTTCGGCAATTGACTGAAACGCCATGCCTAATGTTTCATAGCTTTTTAGAATGCTAGAAGAGATGTCGGAGTATACCTTTTTGAAGTCCAGTTTCAGCTGTTTTGCAACAGACTCTATTATTTTTTCAGATTTTTCCTCTAGCTTCAGCTCTTTTAACTTGTTAAGCTTTTGGCCTGTTGTAACACGCCTCAAGGATAAGTCTAAGTTGCCATACCTTTCATTTCTTCTAAGAACTTTGCAGACAATTTTCTTTCCTTCTCTGACATAATCACTGATTGTCCTGATTCTTCCCGGAGCTATCTCTGAGATGTGGATTATTCCTTCCTTTGGGTATTCATCCAGCTCAACAAATACTGTTGTTTTTTGGATCCTTTTTACTGTGCAAAGAACTATTTCTCCTTCTGCAGGGAAGCCTTGTTTTTTGAAAGGCATTAAGTAAGTACCTCGACGATTCTTGCTTTTATAGAGCCTTTTCCACCACTCGGTTCAGCCAATGTCTTGCCACATACTATGCAAACAACATTAGAAGAGGGCTTGCCAAAGATTACCTGATTATTCTTGCATTTTGAGCAAGATACCCTTATGAATTTGCTTGTTGGTTCTTTTTTCATTGTAAATTAAGATTTCCTGATTTTTGTTTATAAATCTTGCTCCTTTTTTAATACACAACTTTTAAATAGTATTTTGCCATTTGTATTGATATGAGGGGTGTAAAGGTTCAAAAAGTGGACTCTGCTTCTGCAGTACATAAAATGGTGGCTACTTTAGCAGTGACATTTGCAGTATTAGTTGGAACGATAATGATGTATTCCAATGAGATTGTCGGCGTTACTGGATATAGTGTCTTGCCAGAATTGTATGGTGGCTTTGCACCATTGTTCTTGGTTGTATGTGTTGCTGTTTTGATTTTTGTTTATAAGAAGACTGTTGAAGAATAATCTTTTATTATTATGTCTTGTCTTCTATTGTAAGCTTTTTCATTCTTCCTTTAGAGGCTTTTACCTGCGTCTTGTTGCAAATTTTGCACTTAAGCCTGAAGTCTGATTTCTTTGAAGTTTTTGCGCCTACGCGCTTCCATGCAGAAATGGCTTTTCTTGAGAATTTTCCATGATTGCCGAAGCCAGATTTACCTGAACCTCTTTTTTCCAGACGGGCAATGGAGCCTTTTTTTAATGTGCCCCTCTCACGTTTCTTAGCCAAGGCTACAATATGCTCGGTATGCTTCTTACAATATGGGCAGAATGTTTTTCTAGTCTTGGGAATTTTCAATTTGCATTTCCTCTGCGCGTTTTCTTTTGATAAGCAATGCTGCTGTTTTTTTTGGCAGGAAAGACATGTCCTCCTGCTCAAATGGGCCATAAATATTCAGGTCATCCGCCACAAACCTTGGAACAGGATGCAAGAAACGAACCATTTTGCTTTCTGATGACTGGTTTTGGTCTGTTTTTATATCTTTTGGTGGCTCTGTTTTTTTCACTGAGACTTTTTGCGCACTAAGGATGTTATTCATAATACCATCGCGGTACTTATTGAGGATCTCCAAGACTTCTTTGTAGAACTTTCTTTCTTCTGGAAGCAGATTTAAACCTGTCTCCTTTATATTTGCACGCGAGGAAAGCATTGCAAGGTTTATTATTTTATTTTCACGTTTTTCATAGAATTCTTTGATTATCTTTTTTGCATTTTCGAGCTGTAGCTGTGTCTTCTTCGCATCAGACGAAAAGATAGAGTCTGTTTTTTGCTCTGTCTCCAAGATAGCTGTTTTTTCCTGAAGATACTGAACTGTCTTGTTAAAGAAATCTTCATCAAGCTTTTGAAGTTCAGGATTAATCTTTTCTTTTCGAAGTAATTCAAAAAGTGCCTCGAATGTCAACACAAAAATACCCCCAGGATACCTATCTTGATGGTGCTTATTAAATTTTATGTTTCACAAAGCTTATAATGCCCTTTTAAAGCACTTCTGGCGTGAAAATTAAATTTTATGAAGAGGACTTCAATGTAGAAGAAGTACCTCTGAATGTTGAGCTTCATAAAAAGCAGGAAAAAGAAGACGAGTATGCTTATTTCTTGCTAGAAAAAAAGAGATGGGACACTCCAAGACTCGTCGATGAAGTCAGTAGACGTCTACGAATTAATAGAAAAACTATCGGTTATGCCGGAAATAAGGACAAGAAAGCAGTAACAAAACAAAGAATTTCTATTCCTATTTATGCGGTAAACTCTATTAATGATGTTGAAAGGCTGGATATTAAAGGCTGCAAATTAGAATTTATTGGATATTCAAGGGAGAGAATAACCCTTGGAGACCTTAAAGGGAACAAGTTTGTTATAACTGTAAGACAACTAGATGGAGAAAAAGAGATAAACCTCGGAAAAATAAAAAATTATTTCGGCGAACAACGGTTTGGCAGAGATGGCATTAACATAATTTTGGGAAGGGCAATTGTAAAAAATGATTTTCTGAAGGCATGCAATTTATTGGGCTTAAAGGTAAAAGGCAATGCCCCTGTAACATCTTTAAGGGAGGTAGATTCCAGGGTTTTAAGATTGTATGTGAATGCATACCAGTCATGGATGTGGAACTGCGTTGCAAAGAAAGTTGATAATCCAGATGAAATTGAAGTTATCGGGTTTCTTACAGAATTTAAAGACAAGAATGTTGAGATGTTGTATAAAGAGATCATGGAAAAAGAAGGAATAAGCCAACAAAATTTTCTGATTAAACAGTTCAAAGAGATAAGCAATGAAGGAACAATTAGGAAGTTATACTTAAATGCAAAAGACTTCAAAACCAGATGGGAAGATGATGATGCCTTTCATGGAAAGAAAAAGTGCATAATAACTTTTGAACTGGATAAAGGGTGTTATGCTACTGTTGTTCTAAACTCCCTGTTCTAATAATGATTGGAAAGCTATATAAGTACTTTTTACATGCTTTTAAGCTATGAGGGGTGAAGTTCAAGAGAGGAAAAGGCTTCATGAGCATGAGGCTGTTTTATTTGCGTTCATACTTCTTTTTGTTACAGGAGGGGTTGTTTTTTGGGGTCATGATACTTATGCTGTAGAGTATTATGTCGGGTCTTCAACCGAAGTGTATACTACCCCTCAAACTTATGAAATCCTAAAAGGAGAAGAAAAGGTTTTTGATTTAACCGTGAAAAACATAAAAAAAGATTCTAATTCTGCAGATACTGCAGTGGCCATACTAGAATTGGACAAAAAATGCACCATTGTTGCTGGAGACAAGAATGCTGAAGGCGGATGCGATAAAATTGACGTTCAACTTGTTGGAGATTCGATAATATATCCAGATGGAGAGTCAATAATAAAAATAAAATTTTTCGCTGAAGAAATTGTAGATGTGCAATTAACCCTCAATGTTGTCACGAGCGAGGCCATAGACTCTGTAATATTTAACTTTAAATCTGTTGAGCAAGCAACTGACGAAGAAACTTATGCTGAAGCATCCCTGAGAGACAGCGCAATAATTGACCTTTTGATAAATGCATTAAGAGCTGCGACAAGCGAGCTATCTGGAGATGAGATAAGTGCAACGAAAGAGGCCCCAATAGTGTATGTTGATGATACGGGATTGGGATTGACAAGCATTAGCCTTAACTTCGGTACATTGAATATTGCAAAAGGGGAGCAGTCGACAATGAGTTTGGAGATGGAAAACCTGGGGGTTGATGCAATTGAGATATCGGGATTTACAAGGCCAAGGGGGATTCTTGTCACACCAATAAGCGCATACAGCTTGAAATCCAAGGAAAGAAAGACCTATGAAGTTACATGCTCTCCGATAACTGAAAAAGAACTTGAAAAAGAAACTCTTACAATAAAAACCAACAAGGGAGATGTGAATATTGGCATAATCTGCAAGGGCGTGTCTATTGAAGGAGGGCCAAAAGATGAATTTGGGCCAACTGTGAAACTACTTGAGCCAACTGAAGGCAATGTTGAGAGTATTTTTAATGTAAAGATAGAAGCTTATGATGAAGGAAACATAAAGGAAGTTGCAATATTGAAGGTCTATCTTGGGGCTAACTTAATCAAGAGATTTGTCAAGCAGATGAGCGATAAATCAAATATATACTCTTTTGAATTTGACGCTTCAAAATACAGCGGAATAAAGGATATTTACGCAGAAGCCTCTGATTATTCTGGAAATAAAGGCGTTTCAAACAGGGTGACTCTCTGGCTGAAAGAACAGAAAGAAGAGGCACAACCGATTATTACCAAAGAAACAAAACAAGAAACAGAGAAAGAAGATAAACTTAATCCAAAATTAATGAAACTCTTTGTGAAAAAGTATAACACAAAAAATTATGACGAGCTAAATGAAGTTTATGTGACATCTGGCGGCATTGGTGATATAAGAATGGCTTATGATTTAGAAGATGTCGGCGAGTTTAATTTCGAGTTTAAGGGAGTTGACATAGGAATGGCAAATGATGCTCCTTTGAATACAGAGGATGTGAATCTCAAGACCGTAGATGGCGGAAAAAAGATAATTGATATAACTGATGAAAAACTAAAGGAGATTATCACTGCACTTGGAGCTGAGACCGTTGTCATGCCCATGCTCAAACCTTCTGGATACAGCTCACCATCTGAATTGAACTTAGTTTATTACCATAACGATGGAAGCTTTTTCGAAATAGAAGACGATGATATTGTTTCAATTGCTGAGGATGGAAATATATTAAATATTGAAATAAAAAGTGAAGTCATACTTGAAGACTGATGGTTAATGACATGATAAAAAAGCTATTTTTTATATTGATGTGGGTTTTGTTATATCCTTTAATTGCATCTGCTGGTGGCGTTGGAGATCCTGATACTGGATATGTGACAAATCTTGGCTCTGATTTGACTGTTTTAGCTGCTGATAATGCTGCAAATCTAGCAACTACTGGGACAACAAGCGCAACTGAAAGGGCAATTATTTTTCAGACTATAAATGGTACAAGAAGAGCTGTTGGTGCTGTCAATATATCATTCAGGAATGAATCCAACAGCACTTCAAATGCTTCTCTTGCAAATCTTGGCTATGAGATTACTCTTGCAGAAAAGAAAGTAATTTTCAATGTTAATCAGGTGGGAAGGGCTTCAGGCACACTAACAATCTATATGCAGAAATATTCTGCAGACAATGCAATTGTTGTTTGTGAAGGTGCTACCCTAAGGGGAAATGTCGGTCTTGGATGCGCTTATGCTTCTGAAGTAACGAAGGAAAGGACAATTTATCCAGTGGGAGATACTGGGAGTTATGCTGTTACAACGGCTACTTTTGTCGGGATAGAATATTGGGAGGTTTATGGCGCAACTGGAACAGGAATGCAGAGTGTATTTGTAGATCTTGGCGGTGGCGATGCTTCGAAGATTGCTTCAAAGGAAGAGTATGTCAGCCTTGATGAAGAACCATTTAAGAAATATGTTTCTAATTTGAATGTTGAGTATTATGTGATGGTGCAAGGCAAGAAATATCTTTTTGTCGTAAAAGATATAGACTCCGGCAATAATTATGCTTCCCTGTATGTAGAGGCATTAGACAAAAGCTTCAACTTAA
>CAYIYF010000003.1:0-21608 GCA_964367575.1 Candidatus Woesearchaeota archaeon
AGTTTATCTTTTGTTCATGCTGCAGAAGATTCTGCAGGTTCAAGCGTGCAGATAGGTTTGCCGGAAGAACAACCACCAGTTGTCAATCCGCCTTCTGGTGGAAATCCCCCATATCAACCACCAATTGAAGTGCCTCCAGAAGAAGAGCCTGAAGAAGAAATTCCTCCCCTGCCAGGAAAAGAGTTGGAGCCAGAATTAGAAAAACCGTCTGAGGAATTGGCACCTATTGGCATAATCTGGGATTTTTGGTGTGCACTAATTTTAATCATACTCCTGCTTATTATCATATGGCTTCTTCTTGACAGGCGTAGCCATAACAGGCATTATCACAGGAATCAAACTATAGACTCAACGAAAGATAATGTTTTAAAGCAGAAAAATACACAACAGTAAAATGGGGAGAAACTAAATGGATAATAATCATATGCATTCAACAGCATTCCTAAGGGTTGTGTTGGGTCTTTTGTTTCTGGTTCCTGGAATAGGAAAGATAACAGATCCTAACGCGATAATAACCATGCTCGGCAATCTTGGATTTCCAGGTTCTGCTTTCTTTGGATGGGTGTTGATCCTTTCAGAGATAATTTTCGGGCTTGCTTTAATCCTTGGTTACAAGGTAAAGTATGCTGTATGGCCTCTGATGTTTGTCTTGGTGGTTGCGCTAGTGAAAGTTCATTTGAAAGACACACAAAATCCTATGATGTGGATTGATGTGCTCTTAAGATTGTCGGCAATTGCAGGAATGAACATGTTAAGGCACACTGGTTCAGGAAGCTGGGCTGTGAGCAAGGAATAAATCTTACGCAGGGATAACATTCGTTATTCCCTTTTTATTATGTTGCAAAATAATGAATATGATGTCGTGATAATTGGTGCTGGAGTTACAGGCGCTGCAATACTTTATGTTCTGAACAACTACACAAACATAAAAAAAATTGCACTAGTTGAAAAATATTCAAAGCCTGCCCAAGTTAATTCAGCAAACTGGAATAATTCTCAGACATTACATTTCGGTGATATAGAAACAAATTACTCTTTGGAAAAAGCAAGAAATGTCAAGGAAGCAGCCGACATGGTAAAAAAATATCTTCAGAGGTACGACTCGCATGGTAAGATCCACAACAAGACAAAAAAAATGGTCCTAGCTGTTGGCGATGAACAGGTTAAAACACTTGAGTCGCGCTACGGTGAGTTTAAGGTGCTATTTTCAGGATTAAAAAAAATATCTAGAAAAGATATTGAAAAGATAGAGCCAAACATTGTCAAGTCTCGCGACCAAAAAGAGAAAATTTTAGCACTTCTTTCTGATGATGGTTATGCAGTTGATTTTGGTCGTCTTTCAGAATCATTTGTTGAAAATTCAGTAAATAAAAACAATAAAGTAGACACATACTTCAGCAACGAGGTTAAAGAAATAAAAAAATCAAGTGATGGTTACACTATCCAGACAAACAAGAATTTAATAAGGGCAAAAGTTATCATGGTGGCAGCTGGTTCTCATAGTCTTACATTTGCCGAGCTTTTGGGATATGCAAAGAACATCATTCTTCTCCCTGTTGTTGGAAGTTTTTATTATGGCCGAAACCTTTTGAATAATAAAGTCTACACTATTCAGAAAAAGAAGCTTCCTTTTGCAGCAATTCATGGTGATCCAGATGTAAATGATCCAAGTATAACGAGGTTCGGCCCGACTGCGCGTGTTCTTCCTATACTGGAAAGGTCAAAGCCATCATCATTTTTTGATTTCATGAAAATGTTTAGGTTCAGATTTGATGCAATAGCAGCCTTGATAAAAATAATATCGGATCCAATATTATTTAGATACATTCTCAAGAACTTTCTTTTTGATATTCCAGTTATTGGAAAATACTTTTTTCTTAGGGAAGTGAGAGTAATAGTCCCTTCTGCAAGATGGAAGGATGTGCATTATGCCCATGGCTTTGGAGGTATACGCCCTCAGATACTTAAGGTAAAAGAAAAGCAGATGGATTTCGGAACAGCCGAAATATTGGGCGATAAGATAATCTTCAACATAACGCCTTCGCCTGGTGCATCTACATGCTTGAAAAATGCAGAGAATGATACCACAACAATAATAAGAATGCTTGGAACAAAATACAAGTTTGATTCTAAAAAATTTAGCTCAGATTTCAAGTGAATTCAAAAGACTTTTAATCTTAGAAAACAAGTCATGCAAATGACAAGAATATTTATTTTATTGATTCTAGCACTATTTTTGATAAGTTGCTTTCTTGTTTCAGAGAAACCTGTAGCATGCACAGAAGAGGCCAAGCTATGCCCTGATGGATCTGCGGTTGGAAGAATTGGTCCGGATTGCGAGTTTGCAGAATGTCCTCAAGCTCCTATTGGATGTACAAAAGAGCTTAAGATTTGCTCTGACGGTTCAACTGTCGGTCGTAAATTGCCAAATTGTGAATTTGAACCATGCCCCAATGGAAAGTTAAAAGCTTATTATTGCACCGAAGAACAAAGAGAGTCTTACGCTTGCCTTGCAGTATATAAGCCGGTTTGTGGATGGTTTGATTCAAAGCAAGTTCAATGCATAAAATATCCTTGTGCACAGACATACAGCAATAGCTGTCATGCATGCTTAGATAAAAAAGTTATTTCATGGACTGAAGGAGAATGTCCTGCTTAAACACTGCAGCCAGAAATTATTTTAATGCCTCCTTGATCAATGAATTCGCATGAAGATATGACGTCATACTCTGAGCATTTTCCATAAGCAATATGGCCTTCAATCACGCCATAAGGTACGCATTGTCCCTTGCAGTCAGCCTTATCAAAGCAGTTCATTCCTGCGTCATCCAGCTTTTCATGACAGCTGTAATGCATCTCATTTTGGACAGTGCCAGGAGTTCTTAGCCAGCCTCCACCATTTGATTCACATTCTTCCTGATTTCCAATTAATAAAAAATTAATCTTTGGTATATTTTCTTCAGCAAGAGTTTCTTCTTTTAAATCATCACCTGTGGATAATTCATCTACGGCGTTTCCAGCAATTTCTTTTCCGCTCTTTGAATAGCACCCTACAAGAAAGATTATCAAAAAAATTAATATTAGGTATTTTTTCATGCTATCATTTAAAACTGTTCATTTAAATATTTTTTTACAAATCCTAAAGAATGTCAAACTAACCTGCAGGATTGAAGAGAACATAATTAAGCTTGTTTGTGCCCTGTACCGCAGTTGTACAGTCTATGACAAAGCCGACTCCAGGAAGAAGCTTCTTAACGCTGCAGGTATGCCCTAGCGTGTTGCTAAAGCCAACAGCAGCCCCGTCAACATTCAAAGCCACAACTGATTCTTCTATAACATCGCTGTCAAGGATGGTAAAGTTTAAGCAGCATCCAGGGTTCCATCCAGTGCTCCCGCCAACTACAGAATCATCCTGCAATCTCTTGAACTTAGCAGTAAATCCTTGTGAATTATTTTGCAGCTCTTGCACATCAGACTCCAAAGCATTAACCTTTTCACCTAAGGACTTCACAAGTATAATCAGCCTATCAACTAAATCTTCCAGGTTAGGCATTCCAGCAGAAACTGAAAGTGTTAATCCAAGAGTTACTAAGAAAATAAACACGCCTAATATTGCTGCGTTCATTCAGGATAATTAACAAGATGTCTTTATAAATATTTATGTGCAAAAAAATTAAATTGTTTTAACAGCCTTAAGAACTTCTTCAGCATGGCCGTTAACTTTAACATTAGGCCATATTCTGGCAATTCTTCCATTTTTATCAATTAAGAATGTTGTTCGTATCGTGCCAGTAAATACCCTTCCTAAAAATTTTTTCCCACCCCACACGCCATACGCCTTCTGTATTGCAAGATCCTCATCAGAAAGCAGATCAATCTTCAGCTTATGGTCTTTCTTGAACTTATCATGTGATTTCATGTTGTCTTTGCTGACACCAAGAATGACAGTATTTTCTTTTTCAAATTTGTTTATTGAGTAAGTAAAATCATTCGCCTCAATAGTGCATCCAGGCGTGTTATCCTTTGGATAAAAATAAAGCACAACGTTCCTGCCCTTGAAATCTCTAAGTGCTACCTTTCCATTGAAACTCTCAGCAGTAAAATCAGGCGCTTTGTCCCCTTCTTTCAGCATTAGCATCCACCTGCCAGAACAGCACATACATTTTTGTTATTTTTTATTGCATCATTTATGATTTTTATGGCCTCAGTATTTTTTTTAACATAATATGTTTTCTTGCCACCACGATTCACAACCCAGCTTTGCAGTGAATCAATAATACTTTCATCCACCTGCAGCAATCCTCCTGCGCCTGTACCAATAACAAAGACATCAGGATTTTCATTCAGCAAATCTTGGATGTGCAAAAATTTTAATTTTCTGTCTTCAAGAGTCTGCCAGTAATGTGCTTTGTTATTTTTTATTTTTAAGTCTCCAAGGAACTCTTTTCCGTCTGCAATAAAGCACCCATACTTGTATCCTTCAATCATGTATTAAAAAAGGGTTATAATAATATATAAATTAGTGTGATGCAGAAGCCACTTTTTACGCGTTATTGGAAGGAATTAAGCCTCTGGAACATTTCAAAATCATTTATAGGCCTGTAAGAAATATGATTTACATCAAATCTTCTGTAGGCAGAATCTACAAGCATTCTTTTTCCATGCCTTCCTGTCACATCAAGCATAGAGCAGGCATGATCGACTTTTTTGTTTTTATCATCAATATCCACCAGTGCATAGCTTGCCCTTATCCCAACACTCCTTGCCATGGAGATATACAGCATTGACATCTCGCCGCAAACGCCCTCGTGGTCATAAAAAGTTTCAATACTGTTCCTGTAGCCGTGTTTCCTTTTTTTATCACCATAATCAATATTGGACATTATCCAGCCATGAATTCTCGTCGCTTTTTCATATGCTGATTCTGCATCACCGCAAACGCCCTTCACAACATTGATGATTTCATTGTTTATTACAAAAGGCATTTTTCCATTGAAACCTCTGTCAAGGACAACAACTTGATATTCATCCTCGCTGAAACCTGAAACAAGGCAGTCACTTATCATCTCTTTTTTCTTTCTAGTTGAAACTGAATCTAATTCATCAAGTAAAGTTTTAAGCCCCATTATACCGCCTTAAAATTTTCAATTGGCCTTGAGTATATGCCGTTGCTTCTTACAAAATCAATAACATCATTGAGCCCTCCATCGGCTGTCTTCTGTGCCATTGTTATTACATCCACCAACCCGAAAATAGCATTATTTGTCTCTCTGAATCCTCTCTGTAAGCTAGTTGCCTGCATGTAAACAGTTAATGTTTGGCTCAAGTGTGTCGCATAATTGTCCATTCTTTCTTTTGCAAGAGCAAGCACATTTTTCATTCCACTGCACCATCTTAATAGCCCGCCAACTTCTCTTATTGCAGTGCCATTCTCTTTCATCAATGTATCAATAACTTTCATTGATTCAGCAGTTTCATTTCTTTTTATTGCATCTCTGTCAACCAAGGCTTTTCTTGTATTGCCAGGCAGTGATTCATCAGCAGCTATTCCATTCTCATTCTCAATTTTAGATATCATCCTATCAATTAAATCTCGCTTTGAAATGTAGAAAATATCTTTTCTTACAAGGTCATTGCTGTAGTTGACAAGTATATTTTCCCTTTCAACAACATGAAAAAATATATCTCCAAAGTCAACTGCCTGCTCCTCAAAAAATCCACAGTACCTTTCAATCAGCTGCTCAGTAGTGTAGCCTTCAATACCCTTTGTGAGCATCTTTCTTAGCGGAGAAATTCCCATCCATTTGGTCTCACCATACTTCAAGACTCTTATCAGTCCGGTATTAAATGGCTTCAGTCTCCTTCCCCTTTCACATATTCTTTTTATTATTGTGTTAAACTCATCTGTTGACTCGCTGGAAATTGTTATGGTTTTATGTAGCGTTTGGTTTAATCTCTGGTGCTCTTCAAGCGATTTTCTAAATCTTTTAACATCAAATTCATTACTTACAGCAATTTCAAGTTTTTCTGGCAGGATTGTGACATCACTGTCACCATAGTATCCATCAATGTTAAACACAGAGTAAACTCTCTTTTCCATTATTTCGCACCCAGTTTAAATTTCAATAAATTTACATAGTTCTCCATGTTTGACTTATCTAATGCACTATCAACCATATACTCAAGATTTCCTAGTTTTAGCTTCCCCTTTTCTTCCAAAATCTCTATTATTTTTCCAACATCTTTGTCTAGCAGATATGGTCTTCCCTCATACCTCCTTATATCATACCTTGAGTCTTCATTTATGCACCCATGTATTGCGTGGACGGTGGCAAATATTCCTGTGTAAAATGCTACCTTGCCTAAAAATCGAAAAAATCCCATCTTAACCCCCCAATAAAAAGTATCATGGCATTTTTTAACACAGTATTTTTAAAATGTGTTTCTGATAAATTCTCGGAAATATTGCAGAGATTAAAAATAAATGATGCCGAGAAAAGCATAGTTTATAAATAACTATTTGCTTGTCTAACTAATGAAATCGCATAAAGAGGTTATTTCTGCAGTACTCAAGAAGATTCAGCCGTCGCAAGAGGATGTAAAACGATTATTGAGAATACAGAAGGAAATACTAAAGAAAATAAAAGTTTCTTCAGCAAAACCCTCTGTTGGAGGTTCTGGTGCAAAAGGCACATGGCTCAAGGACACGCATGACATTGACATCTATGTTAAGTTTGATTATAAAAAATACGCAAAGAAATCAGATCAGCTCTCTGATATACTTCAAGCGCAGTTGAAAAAATCATTCGATAAATTAGTAAGAATCCACGGCTCTCGTGATTATTTTCAGACACGTTATGATGGATACACAGTTGAAATTGTCCCAATACTTGAAATAAAAAATAACAAGCAGGCGCAGAACATAACAGACTTTTCCTCATTCCATGTAAAATACATTAATGCAAGAACATCAAAGAAGAAATCACTTGCAAACGATATAAGGTTAGCAAAAGTATTTGCAAAAGCAAACAGGTTCTATGGTGCTGAGTCGCACATTAAAGGCTTGTCAGGATATGCTGTTGAGTTGTTGGTGTCGCATTACCTGTCTTTTCTTAATTTTGTCAAGACAGCATCCAAATGGAAAGGAACAACGATAATAGGAAGCAAAAAAACAGCCAATCTGCTTAATTGGGCAAAGAAAGTTTCTCCTTTGATACTTGTTGATCCAGTCCAGCCTGATAGAAATGCGGCTGCAGCATTGTCAAAGGAGCAATATGGCAATATAATAAACACATGTAAATTATTTCTTAAGAATCCATCAGAAGATTTATTTGAATTAAAACCAGTTGATGTCAAGAAGCTAAAAAAACAAGGCCATCTGGCAGTAATTAGATGCATTCCCATAACAGCAAAAAAAGACGTTGCAGGTGCAAAGGCATTGAAGGCATTTGAATATCTCTTAAGCAATTCCAAGCAATTTGAAGTGGTAGATTCCTTTTTCGATTACAAGGATGCAGAAGCAACATTTTATATAGTAACAAAAAAAGCATCCTTGCCTGCTGAGTACAAGCACATGGGTCCGCCTATAACCAACAAAAAATTCCTTGAAGCATTTGCAAAGGCCAATAATGGAAAGATAAGCATTGATAACAAAGCAAAGAGATATTATATCATGAAGAAAACGAAAAATCCAGAAATAAAACAACACTTAAAGATTCTTCTTCAGGACGAAGAAGTCACTTCAAGAATAAAAAAAGTTAGCATTTTGGCATGATTGGTATTTGATTTATTTAATGTTCTAGCAGCTATTAATGGTTTATTTAAAAACAATCTGTGCTGGTTTAAAAGAGATGACACGCTAGCACCAATAAATATAAAAAAGGTGTTTGTCAAAAAAATACAAAACTTAGAATAGGAGTGATACAAATGAAGTATTTTGGTCAAATCGCAAGAACAGCCATGTTGGCAGCAGCATTATATGGGTGTGCATCACAAAAAGAAAATGATTCGCTAGTAAGCCGGCCAAGATTTTTGGATAGGCCAAATTTTCTCACAATTATGCATGAAGCAACTACGCTTCCGGCACAGCAATTGCATGATCCAAGCCAAGTGCAAGATGTTGGGCTTGAGAATCTCATTGGCATGGATAATCAAAATAGGAATTATGCAAGAACCGCTGAGATACTCCCGCTTGATAATGGAAGCAAGGTAGTTCTGCAGTTTATGTATGTAAAACCAGTTTTAAAAGATGAAGAACAGGAAAAAACACCTTATTTGAGGCTTGCCTTTACAGATATGGCTCCTTGGGATGCAACAGGGCTAAATTATGAAGTTAGAAAGGCCCAAGCTACCCAAAGAATGTTCATGGAGCGTGGAGAAGTAAATGAGCTGACTTTTTTCTTTGATTGCAGCAATGGTATTGTTGATTTATACGGAAAGGTCATATCAGGCAAAAACATCGTTGAAGATGGTGTGCAGTTAGGGCTTCCATTTTCAGCAGAAGAGCAAAGTATCCTGGAGAGTATTGCAAATAATGGCATGGGGATCCTTAGGGCAAGAACAGCTATTAAGCAGCTCGAAGAAAGTCTAGACCAAGAGTTCGATAAATAAATCGGGCAAATTTTTTATTTTTCTTTATGTTCTTTTGAATATTTGCAGGCATCTCTTAATTGGCACTTGATACATAAAGGTTTAACCTTGCAGTATTGCTTTGCATGCTCGACAATTAATGCATGATATTCATTGAATAATTTATAATCTTGGTCAAGATGTTTCATAAATAATTCTTGCGCTTCATCATATGTTGAATCTTCTTTGATTAACCCAATCCTCGAGAATATTCTTTTGGTGTACGCATCAACGACGAAGATAGGCTTCTTGTGGGCGTATAGCATAATGCTGTCAGCTGTTTCTGGTCCTATGCCCCATATACTCAATAAGTTGTCTCTTGTAATAGGCTCATTCTTTTCCAGCCATGCAGCGAAGAACTTGAGCTTCTTTGTTTTTTGGTTGTGGTACACAGATGATTTGATGAGTTCAGCGAGCTTTTCTTTTTTTATGTTTTTTATTTTATCTTTATTGAGTACTTTTTCCTTCTTGAGATTTTGTAATGAGGTAACAACATTCATCCACGCCGCGTTTTGGGTCAGAATCGCCCCAATGCTTATTTCAAACCGTTGGTCATCATTTTTGGGAAAACTGTAGTCATTTTTATGATACTCAATCTTCCCTGTCGTTTCATCGAAAACAGGCCACCAGCCTTGTGGGCCGTAGGCATTCAAGAGTGTTTGATAAATGTTTTCTAGTTCTTGGTTGACATTTTTCATTAAAATTTTATATTATTAATTGGCTTATAAATACTGTTACACCAAGAAATTTTTGATAGGAAAATCTTTCACACAAGAGTCAAGAAACATTTATATATTAATTAAGAAAGAGTAATAATGTGGAAAAAAGAGGTTTTATCATTTCTATTGTTTTAATTCTAGCAATAGCAATGTTCGCAGGCAATGTAAACAAATGGCAGTCTGTAGGAAAGCTGGTTTATAATACTGGGCAAAGCACAGGCAGAGGCCAAGCTGGTGGCAACCCTATTGGCGGTGGTGACAGCAGTGGTGCATGTGGCTGTCCAATGGAAGATGCTACTACTGGATGCCCTGATGAAGGTGTTTGTTCATACCATAAGTGTGCTAAAGAATATGTTGAAGAGGTTCTTGGGCAAGATGGTCAGTTTCATGATGTTGGTGTTATAAAATTTGCAGACTGTTATGAAAAACTAACTTTTAACCAGTATGGTAACATGCAGCATCCATGTGGTGGGTGTATGGTTCCTCAATATCCTGGAGAATCATTTACTAGCAATTGCCCTGGTAGTGCTTATGTATGTGAATCAATAAATTGTGAGGTTCTTCTTAGTGGAGATATTTATAATGGAAAATGCAGTGTGTCAATATGACTGCATCCTGTTCTGTCGTCATTGCGTAAATTGAATATAATTTTTTTACAACCATCAAAAGATAAAACTATTTATCCCTTAGCCAACATTACCCTAAACTTTCTTCCAAAATATCCAAGAATTAACCTTTAAAGTATATTAATATCTTTTCAGCAGCAAGTCAAAACCTATATATACTTAATTCTATCCATGAAAATAAAATGGGTGAAGATGCTAGGACCTATCTCTTCAGGGACTTGAAGCTTAAGGTAGACACAATTCTTGACTTTGGCGAGCTTTACAAAAGGCTTTTCTCATGGTTTGAGGTTATGGATTTTGAGTTCTACGAGAAAAATTACGAAAAGCATGATATGGGTGGTTCTGAAAACATTAAGATATACTGGGTGGCGGAAAAAAACCAGGATGCTTACGTTAAGTTTGTCATAGAGACAAATTTTTTCATAACAGGGTTTCAGAAAGTAGAGATAGAAAAGGATGGTCTGAAGATAAAAACAAACAAGTGTTCAATGGAGATAAGGATGAGTGCTTACATGGTTCGTGATCCTGGTGATAAGTTAAAAAAATCTGTTGGAAATACTGGCAGAAGAATTTATGAGAAATTCATAGCAAAAAAGCGTTTGGATGACATGGAAGTTGCCCTCTACAAAGATTCACATTTGTTGCTTGATGAAATAAAGGCATTTGCAAGTATGCATAACTATTAAAATGATCACTAAAAAGCAAGGCTATCTTTTTGCAGTAGTCTTATTTCTTCTTGATCAGTTATCAAAATACTTCGTCGTCAATAACTTTTATTATATAAAAAACACAGGCGCTGCATGGGGTATATTAAAGAACTCACAAACTTTTCTTGTCATAACTTCACTCTTAGTAATCTTTTATGCAATTTATCATTTCACTTACCATCCACAGGCATTCTCTTTTCTCCTTGGTGGAGTTTTAGGCAATTTGTTTGATAGAATATTTAGAGGCTATGTAATAGATTTTATAGACCTTCATTTGTTCAATTATCCTTTGTTTAATCTGGCAGACTCTTTTATAGTAATTGGAATGATTCTTCTTGCTTTGAAAATAATGAAAAAAGAATAATCACCAGGAATTTCTCTTTCCAGTGGCTTCCATTGCCTCTATCCTTCTGTTCAAGTTGTCAAGTCTGCTGCTGATTAAGTCTAATTTGCTCAAAATTAACTGTACATCCTTTTCAGAAACACCGCCCCTGAATCTCTCCCCGCTTACCAGGTCTCTTGGAGCCTGGTTAAACTCAGGAACTTCATATCTTGTCATTTCAGCAGCACGGGTGGATTGTATTCTGTTGGGATCAAGGTCTTCCTCTTCATTAAATCCTTGGTTGCTCCATGGCCCGGCACTATTGGCAAGGCTTGGCAGTGAACTATCATCAAACTGCTTCTTCTTATGAAAAAAACTCCCAAAAATACTCATTTAGCTTATACCTCTTACAACAAGATTTATAAGTTTCCATATATAAAAGATTATGTAACAACTAAAAAGGTAATTCTCATGGAAGAAGAGGGAAAAGCAGACGAGTTATTCAGAAAAAATGTAGTGCCTGGCAAGGAAGGCGGAAAGTCAGTTTACAGGATACTTATGGACTCTGCGCAGGCAGGAGTAGAGGCAAGATATTTCACGATACTTCGGGCACTGACAAACCTCGCTCCTTTTGGCCGAGGAATAACAGGCGATGACGGTTATGTCATAAAGACAAAAGATGTCTATGCAGCAGGAGAGTCTTCTTCCTATTGGGGTTTGGTGGAACAAAGAAAAGGTCTTCAGATTGACAAGTTTCAGCAGATAATGCAGAACATTGGTAATATGATAAAGGCAATGTTTCAGTTGCTTCGCGAGCTAAGAATCTTGGAAGAGCGCCTGAAATACTATGAAGATTCAAATAAAGGGGATAAAAATTCAGAAGTTCACCTAAAGTCTGTGTGGATTGACCAAGTTGAAGGCGGAATACAAAACCCAACATCCGTCATGGGCCTTACGCAAAAAGTTGGTTTTGCAGTCCTTGCAGATTTGTTTTTCTCAGTGCATCCAAAAACAGACAAAGATATTGATACTGAAGTGGAAAAATTAAAAGAGTCGCATGGAATAAACAAAAAAGTTCGTGAAGTTCTTGGAAGAAAATTAAAGCAGTTTTTAGTATGGAAGCAGAAGACTTACTTGGAGCTTGCAACAGGACAGAAATTCAAGTTGGGATACTTAAGGCAGCATTATGGTGTCATAAGGTTGTACTTAAGTTGGTTGAGGCCTTACTTAAGAAACATCAAGCGTCTTGAGCTTCGCACTGAAGGTGTGGCAAGGGATGCAGATTTGGTTGCAGCATTCGAAACATCTAAAATAGAGCTGGAATTCATTGCAGTCAGAACAAGATACAGCCAGGAGACTGATCGCGGCGATTTGATAACAGAGTTCAAGGAGAAGTTTCCAGTGACCCGTGTCAAGCTGAACTTTATTGCAATTCCAAACATGGCATATCAGAACGAAGGTCAGAGGGGGGCAATCCATACAGGCCAAACAGAAATAATCGTGGAAGGTGCAGTTCTTACAAAAGAAGAGATTGAGGAATACAAGAAAGCCCTCACAGAGGACGATTTGGATTTGCTGTCATACGTCGATTCTTCAATAGTGGCATTGAAGGACGAACTAAGTTATTATCTGGAAAAAGCAGGCGGTGCATTTGACATAAAGGAAGAGACAA
Organism: Candidatus Woesearchaeota archaeon; assembly: GCA_964367575.1. Classification (GTDB taxonomy): domain Archaea; phylum Nanobdellota; class Nanobdellia; order SCGC-AAA011-G17; family UBA489; genus JABIKK01. Next base: position 12,675 of record CAYIYF010000003.1, read on the forward strand.
AAAAAGAAGAAGCAAAAGGTCTGCGCACTGGATTCCTTGAGCCATTCATTGCCCTAGGCGACTTCTTCAAGGAGATTTCAGGAGTTGAGTTCAAGGAAAAAAAACAAAAATCAACAGGCTCTGAGGAAGGCTCTGCAAAAAGTCTTGCGAAATTGGACTCCTACATCGCTTATTACATCTTCAAAAAATCAAATGGAATGTTTACTGAGTAAAAAATCAGCCAGTATTTTTATCCAAACAAAATGTTTATTAATTCCATTATATTAATTATAGCATGATATTCGACACAGATTACTGGAATTCTCTGAACAGAAAAGAAAGAGAAGATGTTCTGCTAAATCCTCAGCAATTAGGCTATTCTTTAGGAGACATCAGGGGTGGCGGTCAAATCCAGAATCTAAAGAGCGGAATCTTCATGGGCACAGGCTCAATGGAGCTTACATTCTTCAACGCCCCTGGAAAAGGTCAGGGAAAAAACACTCCAGAATCCTGGGGAAAAACAGAAAGGCAGGAAATGAAAGAGCTGGCAAGGGTAAACGAAATAGAAGTTTCAATTCACGCAACACCAAACATGGGTGGAGGTGGCGCATCGTTCTCAGGTTTCACAGGTCAAACCTTTTCAGACGAGGCGCGTCAGAAGGCAGTTGATGAAATGGCAAGAACTGCAGATTTTGCAGCTGATGTTGCCGGCGGTGGTCCTATAGTTTTGCACATGGATGGCTTTCAGCGCCCAATATTCTCTGCAGGCGAAGCAGAAAGCAAGCCAGGAGAATTCAAGAAAGGTCAGCTTGTAAAATATAAGGAGGAAGAGGCAAAGTATCCTGTTTATTTTGTAGATGACAGGTCTGGAAATATTGCTGCAATAGAAAGGGAGAAAAAAATTCACAGGCCTTTTCGTTATGAATCAGGGCCTAATAAAGGTGAAATAAAAATAAATAAAGAAACAGGCCTTCCAGAAATGGAAGTAAAAACTTTTAACGAAACAATGCAAGAATACAAGGACCTGCCAAAAGAAAAGCAAAAAGAGTATAAAAACGAGCTTAATTATTTCTATCACGAGCTGAAAGAAGGTCAGGTTCAGGAGCTCAATGCAAAAGCTCATGATTATTATCAGCGTGCAGAAATGTTCAAGAAAGAACAGAAAAAGTATGAGCAGAAGCTTGAGGAATATAATGAGCATATGAAAAATGGTGATGATGCATACAAAAAGAAGTTTTTTGCAGAGTTAATTGCTGAAGGCGAAAAAAAGCACGGCCTAGATTCTGTCGAGGAACTGCAGAAAGTTTATGAAGACCCAAGAAGTTTTCTAAAGCAAAAAATAAATGATTTTAAGAACGAAACTTCAGTATTTGAAAATGGTGCCATCGGTCTTTTTAGAAATGCTGAGCAGGCCAAAGAAGAGATAGAGTCATTCAAGCCAATAGCAGAGTACGGTGTGCAAAAAGAGGCAAATACAATTGCCAGATCAGCAATGGAGGCTCTTAAAATAGAGGAAAAGAAAAAATTAAACAAGCCGTTATGGGTTGCTCCAGAAGCTTATGCTGTAGAAATGTATGGCTCGCATCCAAATGAGTACAGGAAAATAATTGAAGAATCCAGAAGTGAAATGGTTGGTATGCTGAAAGATAAATACAAAAATAAAAGTGAAGAAGAGCTAAGAAAAATAGCAAATGAGCATATTCGCGGGACATTTGATATTGGTCACTTGAATATGTGGAAGAAGTACTTCAAAGGCGATGACAAGGAATTTGCAAAATGGATGGAAGGTAATGTCAGAGACTTAGTTAAGGATAAAATCATTGGTCATGTTCACTTGTCAGATAACTTTGGTTTTCATGACGAGCACATAGAGCTTGGAGAAGGTAATGCACCGCTTCAGGAATTTTTTAAGTTGCTTAAGGAAGAGGGTTTTGAGGGGAAGGCAATAGCAGAACCAGGTGGTCAAAGAGAAGGTGAGCTTCATCGTGTATGGACATCAGCATTGCAGTTAGGTGGATCTCCAATTTATAGGGTAGACACAGCATCAAGGACATGGACAGATATCGGCGATTCTTACTTCGGCAGAACTCAATCACCTACATTCCACGTAGGAGATTACGCTCCATCTAAGGATTGGACTCTTTGGAGTGAGACTCCGTTCGAATGAGTGCTAGTAACAAGCAAAAGACAAAATTTAAATAATTGAAAAAGAGATGATAGTCGCACATGAACCAAAAAAAAGTGGGGGTTGTTTTATTAGTACTTTCAATTCTTATAGGCCTTGTAGGCTTTAATTTCATCTCTGACACAAAACTTGCAAGCAAGGAAGCAGGATGCTTCAATGATGAAAAGTGTTCAGTAGCATCGTTCGTTTTGAACACATCGCATTTAGGTGTTGGAATAATCTTTGCATTCTTTTCGTTAGCGCTCTACTTAATTATCTTCAGCAAGAGCGAGTCCTTTTGGCTCAAAAAACTTGAGCAGCAACGCCAAAGCCTGACAGAAGAGGAAAAATGGAGTATTATCAAACTCATGCTAGATGAACATGAATTCAAAGTTATCAAAGCGATAAAAGAACAGCCAGGCATCACCCAGTTCACGCTAAGGTTAAGAACAGACTTGTCCAAATCCAAACTTTCTGAGATACTTTCAAGGTTTGAAAAACGCGGTTTAATCACGAGGGAAGCCAAAGGAAAGACGCTTGCTGTCTATATAAAAAGCACAATTTAGCTTCTAAGAACGCAAAAAAGGCAAAAATGCTTTTTTTTTATGGAGAAAAGCCTTATTCTTCTGTTCGTTTTGACACATAAATATTAATAAACAAAAATTCTGCTAATACCTAATACAGTAGCATATTAAAAAAGACGGAGAGATAAATAATGGAAAATAACAAAGGTAAAAAAATAAAGATCGAATTCAATGAGCTTACTCTTTGGAGATTAGGCACAATTGTTTTTGGGCTTCTTTTTGTTATCAGTTTCTTTGGAAAAAGCTCTGGAACAAATGAGGTAATTGACGATACATTGCCTACGCTGCCAACAGGAGTAGCACAGCAGAAAGTTGAGGTTAAGGCCGGAGACGCTTATGTCAAGGGCAAGAGTAATGCTAAAGTGGAGATTATAGAGTTCTCTGACTTTGAATGCCCATTCTGTGGAAGGTTCTATTCGCAAACACTTGGAGAAATAGAAAAAAACTACATTGACACTGGAAAAGCAAAGCTAGCTTTCAAACATTTGCCATTGCCATTCCACGCAAGCGCTCAAAAAGCAGCAGAAGCCTCGGAGTGTGCAGGCGAGATTGGCGGAAATGATGCTTTCTGGGCCATGCACGACGGAATATTTGATAACATGGCAATACAGGCAGGTATTGAAGTTCCAAAATTAAAGGCTTTGGCGTCAGATATTGGATTGGATCAAGGTAAATTTGACTCTTGTCTTGACAATGGAGACATGGAAGCAAAAGTAAAAGCACATCTCGCAGAGGCATCAAAGCTTGGTGCATCTGGAACGCCAACATTCTTTATAAATGGCATAAAAGTTGTAGGTGCTCAGCCATATGCTGCTTTCGAGCAGGCTATTGAAGCAGCACTTAAAAATTAAGTTTTAAGGGGTTATTCCCCTTTCTTTTTTCTAAAATGAAAATAAAAGAGTCACTGCAGTCAATATTAAGCGTGGTTTCAAGATTGAAATATCTTGCAATACTCTTGGTTGTTTCTTTCATATTTTTCTCATTCGGAGTTATTCCAAGAAATATTAGCCTGCTTTTTTCTCTTTTAGGCAAAACAACAATATTGGAATACTTTAATGTTGTGCTCTCGCTTTATCATGGGTGGTTTAATGAAACATTATTAGTATCAATAATCATTTTAATCACAATAAGCATTCTCGTAGGAGTCACAATATCACTTATGGTCTTTAAGATAAACTCAAGAAAAAAATTCAGCAGCTCTGCGAGCAAATCTGGCTCAGCAGGAATAATCCTTGGAATTCTTGTTCCAGCATGCATCCCTTGTGGGATGGGCCTTCTTTCTTTGTTAGGGCTTTCAAGTCTTCTATTCTTTCTTCCATATCAGGGCCTTGAAATAGGCATTGTAAGTATAGCTTTTTTGCTTTATTCTATACTGGTTATGGGCAAGGATATAAATAATTGCAGGACATGCCAAGTTGAGATTAAAGCAGGCAGAAAATAATTTTAAAATTCTTTTTTGGCCCTTTGCAGGAATCTTTCATTAATCTCCATCATTTCATGCATTTGTTTGACAGACCGTTCTGTGCCGTGAACATTATGTTTTCCAATGAATTTTCTTATTTCATTCCCAACTTTCGTGTCGGCAAGCGTGGACAAACCCAATAATATCCTATTGAAATGGCTTGTTAATCCGCCATCATAATATTCTTTTATTAATTTCCAGTTCTTTTTCATCAAAGGCCATAGCTTTTTTCTCCCATAAGGATTTGCTAAAACGCTTATTGCAAAGAATGCAACGTCTGATGGCTTGACCTCGCTGGATAAAACAAACTTAAAGGATTTATCTAGAATCTTCTCATCCTTAAAGCTTCCCAAAGCTTCAAGTGCCTCTTTTGCTTCAATTAGGTTATTTCTTTCACTTGGATTTTTCGCTTTCATGTATATCTCAAGCATTTTTTCAAATGTTTTTTCATCTCCTTGCCAAGCAGTCAATTTATAGGAAACACCGCGAATATCTGGGCTGATGCTTCCTGGAGCTGCAAATTCTTTTTCTGCAAATTCTTTAGCGTTTTTTAGTATGACTTTATCATTGAGTCTGCCAAGGCCAGAAAAGAGTGCAGCCCTTATGGTTCCTTGTGTCTCTTTCTCGCCTTTTCTTGGGGCAAATCCTATTCTTGATAGCAAATGACTATAAAATAAATGTATTCTTTTTTGCAAGATGTCAAAAAACTTTTCATCAGTAGAAATAATCATCATTTTTTGTAATGCTGAAAAGATGTCCATCAAGACCAAGTAGGCATCTTCATTTATGTAGGATTCAGTAACAAAATCAAGATATTCTTTCAATGAAATCTCGCCAGCAAAGCATAATGCAGCAAGGTCGTTATGTATTCCCCATCTGTCAATGACAGAAATATTTTTCTTACAAACTGCTTTTTTTATTCCATTCAGCAGTTCTTTTGAGTATCTTACCCTGTAAAATCCAAACTCCCCGCCATTAAGTTTTATCCAATGATTCTTTTCAGGCAATGTTACTATTTTGGACTTTCCCTCAAGCATTTCATTTTTTAACTTCTTGTTGTCTGTAATAATCAATAGTGGAATATTCCAAATTGTTTTTCGATCACTTCCTAAATAATTAAATCTTCTTTGAGAGACCTTTATTTTATTGTTATTCAATTCAGCATCAACAATCGGTAAGCCGATTGTATTAATCCAGGCATCAACTATTTTCCCTACAGGCTTTCCAGATGCTTCTTGTAATGATGTCCAAAGGTCTTTTGCATGAGTGTTTGAATAAGCATGCTTTTTGAGATAAATTTGCAGCCCTTTTCTATAAGTATCTTTTCCAAGCAAATGCTCAATCATCCTTAGGATCATTCCGCCTTTGGAATAGCTTATTGCATCAAATATCTCGCGAATCTCGCTTGGAGAATTAACATTAACATGGACAGGATGTGAGTTTTTTAAGCCGTCAATGATGTAAGCACCGGCAACTCTCTTGGAAAGAAACTCTGCCCATGGATCAAGTTCAGGATAGCTCTCTTCCAAGCCATTATATGCTCGCACATCTGCGAAGCTTTCATTGAGCCATAAGTCATCCCACCAGGCCATTGTCACTAAGTTGCCAAACCACATATGCTCTAGCTCATGTGATATTGTGGATATAGTGGCAATCTTTTCTTGAGAAGGTGCAGTTTTTGGGTTGCTGAGCAGCCTATCTTCCCTGAAAGTTATTGCTCCCCAGTTTTCCATGGCGCCTGCACTAAAATCTGGCACAGCAATCATATCAAGTTTTGGCAGCGGGTAGGGAATCCCATAATATTTTTCTTTCTTTAGCAAAAGTTCTTTGCCAGCCTTCAATGCAAATCCTGCTTGTTCTATCTTTCCTGGAAGTGTAACAACCCTCAATGTTGTATTGCCGGCCTTTGTCTCACTTGTTTCAAAATCAGCAACACCAAGATATACTAAATAAGAAGACATCTTTGGCGTTCTTTGAAATACTACGGTCTTCATAGCATCACTTAGATGAATTGTTTCCTTTTCAGGCATGTTTGAAATCGCCTTTAATTTTTTATCAAGTGTTAAGGCAATGTCATAAGTGGCTTTTGCTTCTGGTTCATCTTCGCAGACAAATGCCATTCGCGCATCTGACGCCTCAAATTGCGTTGTGGCCATGTATTCATTTTTTCCATCTCTTCCACTATACTTGCTCAAATACAGGCCAGAAACATCTCCATAATGCCCAATACAATCAAGCTCTAAATATGCAATTCCTTTTGGAAGAGGTTTATCAAACTTGAATTTTATAGTTTCCTTATTTTTGTCATATTTTATATTTTTTAATGAAATTAAATTTTTATTTTTATTAATGACAAGATATGCTTTTGTTATAACAATGTTTTTTCCGTTCGCAGTATAAGATTTTGTTGGTTTTGTAACATCTAAAGTTATTATTTCATTAAATGTAAAGTTTTCTTTTTTTCCACTGACATCAATAGTATGATTTGTAGAATAATTTGTTGCAAAAATAGTAGAATTCAACCTCTTTCTAGTCTCTTTTTTTCCCACCGCCATTGGAATAATAAAATATTGCTGTTATATAAGGATTACCCCATCCTAGCCTATTTTGGGCCAACTTCCAAGGGTTGACAATTTAAGAGGTTTAAAAGCAATTAATTTATATACTTCATAATATTGTTTGTTAAAGGATGAAATTTCCTATAAAAAAGAGGGTAAATAAGAATATTTCTAATTTTCTTAATGAAGACTTAGATATAGCCAGAAGTTTTGCAAAGGCAATGCATCAGGAGTTCGGCACATTCATATCTTGCATGGTTTTGTTTGGATCAGCCACAAAAAATGTTGTAAATCCAAAGAGAGACATTGACATCCTTATTGTTTTGGACGACACTCGCGTTCAGTTTACCCAAGAATTAGTTCAGACATACAGGATAATACTTGAAAAAATGATAGCAAAAACAGATCCAAAGAGGCTTCACATTCAGTCAATGAAGCTTACATCATTCTGGGAATACGCTCGTGCAGGAGATCCAGTTGCAATTAACATACTGCGTTCAGGTGTTGCGCTTATTGATACAAATATCTTTGATCCTTTGCAGGCATTGCTCGACCAGGGAAGAATACGCCCAACAAAAGAGTCTATCTGGACTTACTACACTTTAGCACCAGCATCATTGCAGCGTTCAAAGCAGCATTTGCTTACGGCAGCAGTTGACCTTTACTGGTCTGCAATTGATTCTGCACACGCAGCATTAATGTCTGTTGGAGAAATTCCTCCATCACCTGATCATGTTGCAGATTTATTGCAGGAAAAATTAAGTTCACCGCATCACATTTCGCGCTCTTCACTCAGCACAATGCGCGAGTTGTATAGTTTATTCAAAGGTATTGTTCATCGTGATATAAAAGCAATTTCAGGCAAGGACTATGATAATTACAGATTAAAGGCAGAATCTTTTGTAAAAGAGATGAAATCTTTTATCGAAGAGCAGCATAAGCACCATAAAAGCTAGTTTAAATATCTTATTTTTTTTAAGGTAAGTTTTATAAATATAAGTGTGAATAAAATAGTGTGAACCAAAAGGCAATAAAAACAACAGAAAAGGCTTATGAAGATAATTTAGAAGAATTAAGTATTCTTAATAATCAGGAAATGATGGAAGCCATCCTGGAAAGCGATGAGGCTGCAAAAAAAGGTGTAAAAACCTGGAAGTTAAGCATCTAGTTATAAATAGGAATTTCATGTTCCTCATTTAATAGTGCTTTTAGAAAATTTAATAAAAACATAAAAATCAGCCCATCTGCATTAAAATGAATTTGCTTCTCAAATCATCATAGTCTTTAGCATCAAATTCTTTTTCATATTCGTTTTCATTTTCGCAGGAATAAATGTCAATAGAAAGGTCAAGCAATGCGTCAAATAATCTGCTTGCTTTTAAGTATGTTTCTCTTATGCCGTAGCAATATTGAAACCTGTTATAGTCAGCAATTTCACTGAACTTTTCTTTTTTTGTCTCTACTATGCCTTCAAGGAATTTTCTGGCATGATCATTGAAGTGGCCAAGAGACTTCTCATAATATCTTGGAATACTTTCACAAAATTTGCTTATATCTCTGCTCGTGGTAAGATCAGATTCAAGGTTTGAAAAATTGCTTCTCACACCATTTTTAAAGTCAGACATTTATTTCTGAAGCATTTAGGCTTAAAAGAAGTTATTCTAAATTAATCGGAAAATTTACAGAAAAATAAATTAAAGAAGGAGGTTTTACCTCACTTCATTTATGGATTAGCTGTTTTATAAAGCTCAGTCAGAGCTTTTGCTACTGCAGAACTTTGCATTTCTGCCATGTCCTCTTCTGTTGGTTTGTATTTTATCTCTTTAGCAACATCGTTAACAACACCATTTATGAACATGCTGTTAAAACCTTGGATGTTTTTCTCAAGTCCGCCTAAAATTTGTGCCTTAGGTTGTAGAGCTCTTGGCAAACCAGAAAATTGGGTTACTGCAGCATTATATTGTGCAACTGTTTGGAATAATTGGTCTGTAAGAGGGCTGATCATTGCGCGAAGTCTTTTCTTGTCTCCGCCGACATAGGCTGTTGCAACATCTGAAAAATCATCAGTGATTTCTTTAGGTTCAGCGCTGCCAGCTTCAACTTTCGAAAGTATCTCGCTTAAACCTTCGGTAGCATTTTTTAAAATAGTCATATAAACCCCTGGGGCTGGTGTTTGTTTTTTTGTTG
>CAYIYF010000004.1:0-16618 GCA_964367575.1 Candidatus Woesearchaeota archaeon
ATCAAAGGGCTGGCAAATGCAGGAAGTTCAGTTAATGATAATGGTGCAGGGTATTGCGGATGGGTTTTTGGCCCAGGATTAAACAATTGCTGGTTTGAAGATGGAGGCTATGATGATTGCAATCATCTTGAGTGCATAGGCAATACATGCCTTAGCGTTGCCGGCAGTGGCGATGATTATTGCAGCGAGATAGGAGAGAAATGCCAGCTTGTGTGAATAGTGATTTTAAATGCAGGCATTATTTTTTGTTATTGCAGTAATTTCTAAGGTACACACACTAAACTTTTAAACTATATAATCATTTTTATTTAATGTTCAAACCAAAAGAGCTTCTATTCGGAACTGCTGGAATTCCTATTTCTTGTGACGGAACGACAATAGATGGAATACAAGCAGTCAAAAGACTTGGATTAAACTCAATGGAACTGGAATTTGTTAGGAACATAAATATCTCAAAAGAGATGGCTCCAAAAGTCAAGGAAACTGCAATCAAAAATGATATAATTCTTACATGTCATGGGCAGTATTTTGTCAATCTGAATTCTCAGGAAGATGTGAAGGTACAAGCAAGCGTTAAGAGAATCTTAGATGCTACGCAACGTGCACATGATGCTGGCGTGTGGAGCATTTGCTATCATCTTGCTTATTACATGGGTCAGGATAAATTAAAGGTACACAATAGAGTTGTTCAGCAAACAAAAGAAATACGGAAGGTATTGGATGATAAAGGCTTGAAGATATGGCTACGGCCAGAGACGACTGGAAAAGAAACACAATGGGGAAATTTACTTGAAACATTGCAGCTTTCTCAGGAAGTTGAAGGTGTCTTACCATGTGTTGACTTTTCACATCTGCATGCAAGAAGCGTTGGAAAGTGGAATACTTATGATGAATTCAGAGAGCAATTAACCTTGATTGAGAAATATACTGGAAGAGAAGGTTTGGACAATATGCACATACATTTGGCTGGAATTGCTTATGGCCCAAAGGGAGAAAAAAACCATCTAAAACTGGAAGAGAGCGACATGAACTACAAGGATTTATGCAAGGCCTGGAAAGAGTTTAAAATTAAAGGTGTTGTGGTGTGTGAAAGCCCTAATATAGAGACTGATGCCTTGCTTTTACAAAAAACTTATAAAACGATATAATTCTTTTTTTCTAATGGCAGAAAATGCAAACAAAAGCAAGAGGATGTATAAATTAGTCTATGACCGAGCAGGGTGCATAGGCGCTGCTGCATGCGAGGCAGTTTATCCTTTGAGATGGACAATGGCAAGCTCTGATGGAAAGGCTGATTTAATCGATGGAAAGCAAGTAGACCAATCCCAAATATATGAATATTACTTTGACGAAAGCGAATTGGATAAGATAATGGGGTCTGCAACTGTTTGTCCTGTAAATGTTATTCATATCTATGATCCTGATGGGAATAAACTGATTTGAGCAATTTATTCATACTCTTTTTAATTGAATATTAATAGAATACTTGGTTTCTATAGTGGCAAAAAAAGCCTTTAAAAGGGCTTAAAACAATATTAGTAAATCTTTAATATTTACACTTATTATAGAATATATGGCAAATAAGACAAAAATGAAAGTAAAAAAACAAGAAGTTAAGAAGGAGAAAGAAGACGAAGGATTTGAAGAGGCTTATGAAGCTCTTCTAGAGTATCACAAAGACTATAAATATGACCAAAACAATGACCCATATTATACGGAAGATTGAAGATGGATTTCACAAAAAAGTTTGAGCTAACAACCCTTGAAAATGGGCTGAGAAAGGGATATCATCTAAGCCCTGCAATAGTTACTGCTATGGAAAACACAAGCGCCTGGAAGAATCATGCAAAAAAATGCAGCATGGCAAAGGTTGTTTCTATCGGCATGGATGGACAAAGAGTGAATATTCATGAAATTGCAAGAGAAGAATTAGCTCTTGATGAAAAAAAATGGAGACAAGATATTGAAGAGACTGCAAGAGCAATGCTTGAGGGAAACAAGATTATTGGAACTCAAAGTGAAATTCCTGAGAGTTCAGTAAGGTCTGTCAACTTCAGCTTTTCAAGTGAGGCAAGCAGCAGGATATATGAAAAGCAAAGGGAGCATAATGTGGGCTGCATGTGTGGCGTGAACATATCAATAGATCCGAATGAAGTTTTTGGATTGAAAACAAATGATTATGGTGTTGCAGCATCTCAAAATGCAAGTGAGGTCTCTAGAAGGTCTAATAATTCTTATTTAATATCTGGAGTTTCTGGAAAAAGTGGTTATAAGTAATGAGATATAAACAGCAGGCTCAATAATCCAAAAAATGAAAGAAAGAAAATGCCCAAAGTGCAAGAGTGGCAACATAAAAATAGAAGGCGATGATTTCTTTAGTTATCTTGTATGTTTAGAATGCGGGTTTGACGAGAGTATGGAATATGAAGCTGATACTGGCGACAGAAAAGGAAAAAGCTCTGGTGGCAGCCCATATAAGCGCGGTGGTGGCTTGAGGACACAGAAAAGATAATTCGTATCTTTTACGAATTTTTTTGAGAAAGCTATATAAGTAAGGAAATCCTTACTTCAATATGGAGACTGAAATTATTCGCGTAACAGATAAAGGACAGATATCTCTCCCTATAGGAATGAGAAAATCAGCGAGAATCGAACGAGGTGATAAGTTGCTTGTTGTGCAAGATGGAGAGATCATTATTTTAGAAAAAGTAAAAAAAGATGATTTTAAAGATTTATTAAAACATTCAGAGAAAGTTGCAAAAAAATTATGGGGATCAAAAAAAGATGACATATGGAATACTTTTTGAGCAAGGCGATATTGTCGTTGTACCTTTTCCTTTTTCAGATTTAAGTGGCTTTAAGCAGAGACCTGTTTTAATTCTTTCAAATGATGTTTATAATAGCCAATCCGATGACCTTGTTACTTGTGGCATAACTACACATATAAAAAATGTCGACTATTCCATCGTCTTGGAAAATTCAGATTTGAAAGAAGGATATATTCCTGTAACAAGCAGAATTAGGATTGATAAGCTCTTTACTCTTGAAAAAGGCATCGTACGAAAGAAGATAGCTAAAGTAAATAAAAACGTTCTCGAAGAGGTTAAAAAAGAGTTTTTTAAGCTCGTATAGGCAAAACTATAAAAATGGCATATTAATGTGATGGAGAAATGGCAGAAGCATTAATGGTGATAGCTCCTGTGGATTTTAGGGACGAGGAGTATTTTCATACAAGAGAGGAGCTTGAAAAAGCAGGGCATCATGTTATTGTTACAAGCCTTAAAGATGTGGCTGTAAGTTCTGTTGAGCATAAAGAAGTTGTTGTTGACGTATTGATTGAAGAGGTTGATGTTGCAGATTATGACGCCTTGATATTGGTTGGCGGAAATGGGGCTAAAATTTATTTTGAAGACGAAAAAGTGCTAGAGATGTGCTATCAAACATTTGAGCAGGGCAAGGTAATTGCTGCGATATGCATTGCACCAGGCATATTAGCTCGGGCAGGAGTCCTTGCCGGAAAGAAAGCGACTTCATTTTCGAGTGAAAGGGCAACATTAGACGAGGCAGGAGCCATAACACTAGATAGCCATGTCGTTGTTGACGGACAGATAATAACTGCAGATGGCCCAGAGGTAGCACATGAATTCGGAAAAAGAACAGCTGAAATACTAAAAGAAAATGTTGAGAACTTAAAGCAGGATACTGATGAAGACGAGGAAGAAGACAAAAAATATTATTCGACAGACGATGAAGATGATTCTGAGGATGAAAACGATGATGGATTTCCTGAGAACAAGGCATACTATGATGAAGAGGATAAGAAACATGAGAAACGAGTGAGCGAAGAAGAGTAAATTCTAGCATAATCTTTAAATATCCTATTGACGGAATTCATTGCAATGGAAATCTATGATGTTGTGATTATTGGAGGTGGCATTGCTGCAAATACTGCTGCATTGTATACTGCTCGAGCTAGTATGAAGCCTTTAGTGATAAGCGGGCCAGAATTGGATCAATTAAGCCTGACTACAACTGTCGAGAATTTTCCAGGATTCCCTGACGGCATACTTGGCCCTGATTTAATAACAAACTCCAAAAAGCAAGCAAGGAAGTTTGGTGCAACTTATTTTGATGGGCTGGTTGATTCTTTCAATATTAAGAAGAAGTTATTTGAAGTTGGTGTGAAGGGGCAGAAATATACTGCAAGAACGGTTATAATATCAACTGGTGCTTCTGCAAGAAAAATGGGAATTCCTGGAGAGGATAAATACTTTGGCAAGGGAGTTTCAACTTGTGCGGTATGTGATGCTGCATTGTATAGGGATAAAACTGTTACTGTTGTCGGCGGAGGAGATAGTGCTATGGAGGAGTCTTTAGCGCTCTATAAATTTGCAAAAAAAGTCATTATTATTCATAGGAGAGATGCTTTCAAGGCAAGCAAGATCATGCAAGATAGGATTTTAAAACTAAAAGATAAGATAAGTATTGCTTGGGATTCAGAAGTCACGGAAGTTCTCGGAGATGGAAAATTTGTCACTGGCGTAAAGGTCAAAAATATTAAAACAAATAAAATAACTGAAGTGAAGTGCGACGGGATGTTCTTGGCTATCGGCCATACGCCGAACACAAAGATATTTGAGGGAAAGATTAAGCTGGATGAGCATGGCTATGTGGTAACTGACAAGAGATCAAGGACGAATGTTGAAGGTGTTTATGCTGCAGGCGATGTTCAAGACCCAATATTCAAACAAGCAGTAACATCTGCTGGAACTGGATGCCAGGCTGCAATTGAAGCTGAACGCTACATTGAAAACTTGAAAGCAAAAGGTGAATACTAAATCCGAAAATCTTTCAACAAATCGCATTTCTCAGGTTCGTTCATTTTGTTTATTAATTAAAAAAGAATTTTTTCTGAATGACCAATAGAGATGAACAAGGACGATTCAGAAAAGGACTTATACCTTGGAATAAAGGCCTGAAAAATCCTTATTCTGAAGAAACTCTAAAGGCTATGAGTCTTGCTAAAAAAGGCAAACGATTTCTTCCTCAATACGAATTTAAGCCCTATCAAAAGCCCTGGAACAAAGGACTTAAAGGAGTGCTAAAACCAAATAAGACTTCTTTTAAAAAAGGAAGAAAACTTGCTCCTGAGATTGAGCAAAAGAGATTAATGAATCTCAAGGAAAAAGTGACTATTCAACCTTCTTTAGAGATGACTGAGGATTTGGCATATGTTTTGGGTACTCTTTTAGGAGATGGGTGTGTTTACAAGTCCAACAGAAGTTACAATCTTTGCTTGGACGTTACAAGTAAAAAATTCGCTCAAAATTTTTTTGCATCTCTTGTAAAAATTGGCTTAAATCCTCGAATGCGAGAATTTTGGCCACGTGGCAAATATAGCAAATTAAAAAGATATTGCGTGAGGACACAGTCTCTCGTTTTTGGCAGATGGTACAAAGACTTGTCTTGTGATAAATTGGCCAGTTTGCTTACGACTCAGGAAAGTATGATTGGATTTATCAGAGGATTCTATGACTCAGAAGGAAATTTGTACTTAAGAAAGGGATATAATACACCTAGAGTAAGTATGAGCAATACAAACCTTGAGCTACTTTATTTAGTCAAAAATTTATCAGAAAAAATTGGGATAAAATTTAATTTTTATGGGCCTTATAAGAACTCTAGTAGCTTTGGATATCCTACTAAGGAGATATATAGGATAGCTACGTCTTGTATTCGTGATGGAGAAACCTTTTTAAGAGTGGTTCAACCAAATATAAAAAAAGGAGTTTGAGTGAATGGTCACGTTTGATGGATTTGGTCCAGAAAAAATATTAGAGGTTTATCATCCTAAAACAGGAATGAGGGGTTTTGTAGTCATATACTCAACAGCACTTGGTCCAGCAAAAGGTGGCGTAAGAATGACTGCTACCGTTTCTGTTGATGAGGTCGCTCGACTTGCTGAAGCGATGACATGGAAGAATGCAATGGCTGAACTTCCATTTGGTGGTGGAAAGGCAGGAATCGTCGGCGATGACAAACAGATGAGTGCAAAAGAGAAAGAAGAGTTTGTGCGGGCTTTTGCTGAAAGTATGAAAGTTGTTTCTCCTCATTTGTATGTTTCTGCTCCTGACATGAACATGGCTGAAGAGGAAATGAGAATTTATGCAGATGTGATTGGAAGCAAGAAAGCTTGCACTGGAAAACCCAAAGACATGGGTGGCATTCCACATGAATTGGGAAGCACGGGGTTTGGAGTTTATCATGCTACTAAGGTTGCCTGCAAGCATTATGGCTTGGACTTAAAGAAAGCCACTTTTGCTGTTGAAGGTTTTGGGAATGTTGGATGGTTTGCTGCGAAGTATCTTACTGAAGCTGGTGCGAAGCTAGTTGCTGTGAGTGATTCACGAGGTGTAATTTACAATGAAAGAGGCTTGGATTTTGAAAGACTAGCTAAAGTGAAAAAAGAGAAAGGAACTGTGACAGAGTATCATGATGGAAAAGTATTGCCATCAATGGAGATAAAAAAGGTCAATGCAGACATTTTAATTACTGCTGCAATTCCTGACTTGATTAATACAGGTGATGTAGATGAGATGAAATTCAAGATTATCATTGAGGGAAGCAATATTCCTATGGTTTATGAAGTTGAGGAATTGTTCCATAAGAAAGGAGTTCTTGTTGTGCCTGATTTTGTTGCTAATGCTGGTGGCGTGATTAGCAGTTATGTTGAGTATATTGGAAAAACAGAGAAAGATATGTGGAAGATGGTGGAAGAGAAGATAACGAAGAATACGAAGATGGTTTTGGATTTGGCTAAGAAGAAAGGTGTTTCTCCGAGAGAATGCGCGATGGACATTGCCAAGGAAAGAGTTCTTGAAAAGTGCAAGATATGCCGGGTTTAAGGCTAAAGAGACTTTGTGAAATATTGATGTTAAAATTATTTTAATGAATTTTATGAGAACCATGTAGTAACAGAAAAGTTTATGAATGCTTTCGCATGCTCGGCGACGCCAGACTAATTTCACAAGGGTTTTGTTCAGAAGACCATATTGAGCAGATAAAAGCATTAGAAAAAATTCATGTCAAAACAGAAAGACCCATCAAACTTATCGACCAATTAAGAAAGAAGAGGTATAATATTAATTATTATGGCTACATTCCATCTAAACTTGAGGCTGAAGATGCAATCTCTCTTGCAAAGTCCTGTTTTTATCCATTGCTGGAGTCTATAAAGAGGAATTTTTGATCTTAAAGATTATAATAATCGTAAAAATAGGATGTCCTCTATTTCAAAAAGTATAATTTTTAGAAAATAAAAACATTTAAATATGTAATATTACTTATTATACTTAAAATGACCAATATGACCCTTGCATTACCGAAAGATTTGCATAAAATAATGCGAAAGCATAAAGAAGTAAGGTGGAGTGAAGTAGCTAGGCAGGCCTTGTGGAATCAAGCAAAGAAACTAGAATTTATGGAAAAAATTTTAGAGAAAAGCCAATTAACAGAAACAGACGCAGAGGTAATAGGTCACAAAATAAAACATGGAATTGCAAAAAGACACGGTCTTGTTAAATGAGAATTCTAGTAGACACAAATAGAATTATAGCCGCGTTGATAAAAGGAAGCACAACAAGAAATATCCTTTTTGATGCGAATTTCGAATTCGTGACGCCGGATTATACAGTAACAGAGATAAAAGAACATCAAGAGGAGGTAATTAATAAAACTAACTTAACAAACAAAGAATTCGAAATTTTACTTGCTCTAATTTTTGAGCGCATTAAGATTATTCCTTATGAAGAATATAAGAACTTTCTTGAAGAATGTAAAAATGAAATAAGTGATCCAGATGATATACCTCATCTTGCTGCTTGTCTTGCAAGTAGGGCAGACGGAATATGGGCTCATGATCCTCATTTTCTTGAACAGCGAAGAGTTAAAGTATTTACGAATATCGATATGCTTGACTTTATGAAGGGGAATGGTAATCATTAAACATTATAATAATCGCAAAAAGCAGCTATTGACTTTGTTGCGTCAGAAGGATAAGTGTAGCAAGGAACTCCAGAAGATTCCAAGCGATGTTTTTGTGTTTCTGTGAAGTTTCCGCCTGTCATTATAACAACAATTGGCTTTTTCTTTTTATTATTATACCTTACAATCATATCGATGACTTTCAAGTCAAGGAGGGGTGTCTGCATCAAGAGGACAACGAGAAGAATATCACTATTTTTATCATCAAGGCAATGCTTCAGTGCCAGGTCATATTGCTCTGCTGTTGCTCCACCTGTCAAATCAATTGGATTGTGAACAATATACTCTTTTGGAAGCTTTTTCTTCAGTAAATTTTGCGTTGCCGCTGACGGCATGCTTGCTTTTAAGTTATTTTTATCAATTCCATCAACGCACAATATTCCAAAACCGCCTCCATTTGTTATCACTTGAACGCTTCTTCCTTTTGGTTTTGGAGACTTTTCCAATATTTTTGAGAAGTCATAAAGATCGTGCAATGTTTCAGCGCGAATGATCTTTGCTTGCTTGAATGCTCCTTTGTATATTTCCGCAGAACCGGCTAGTGAGCCAGTGTGCGAGAGTGTGGCTTGAGCTCCAGATTCTGTCAAGCCTCCTTTGAGAGCAATGATGGGCTTCTTTTTGGAGACCTGCTTGGCAATGTCAATGAACCTTCTTCCTTCTCTGACCCCTTCAATGTACATGCAGATGACATCTGTGCTTGTGTCGTTGCCAAGATATTCCAGCAAATGCGTTTCGTTTATTGCTGTTGCGTTGCCGTAAGTTATGAATTTTGAAAATCCAAGTCCCTGCGAAGAGAGCAAATCTAAAGTTGCTGAGCCTATTGCTCCTGACTGGCAGATAAATGAGATTCCTCCGCGCTCAGGGCGTTTCAATCTTATTTCAGGAAGGAAAATCAAATCCAGTTTTGAAAACGCATCAATAATGCCCAAGCAATTTGGGCCGAGGAAATTAATATGATACTTATTTATTACTTGCTTCAACCTTTTTTCTGCGTCATAATTTCCAACTTCAGTAAATCCTGCTGTAATGGACAATACATTTTTTATTTTTAGTTTTCCGCAAGATTCTGTTGCTTGTATAGAAGGCTCTGTTGGTATGGCGATGACTGCCAAGTCAATTTGAGATCTGTTAGCTTTGTTTGCTTCTTCAATTGTTGGATAACACTTTAGGTTTTTTATTGATTTTGCATTGGGATTCACAGGATAAATCTTTCCAGAATACTTTGATGTAAGAAGATTGTTTAACAATACATGGCCTATCTTTTCAGGATCTCTTGAAGCTCCTATGATTGCAATTGACTTCGGATTGAAGAATTTATCTAATATTATGCACCACCTCTCTTTTGAAGAACTAAAAACGATATAAATATCTTTGCATGCTGACGACTTTGCCATTCTTTATTTCTATGCCCTCTTTTTTCAGCATGGCTATCTTTTTACTCGTTCCATGTGCGAAGCCGCCGACAAAACCGTCTGATTTTATAACACGATGGCAAGGAACTTGTGGGGCATAGGGATTCTTGTTCATTGCAGTGCCTACTGCACGGTAAGCCTGAGATTTAATAGTGTGCGCTAGGTCTTTGTATGTTGTCAGCTTGCCTTTTGGAACTTTTCTCAGCTTATCATAACATCTTTCGTCGAATGATTGTTTCATAGGCAAAGTAATATCTTTATCTTATATAACGCTATTTAAAAGGAAATGCTTTTAAACTAAATTGTTTTTCTATTTCTAATGAAAAGAGGTTTTTATAGGCCTTTGTTATTGTATTCTCTTATGATTATTCTATCACTTTTGGCGCTATCAGCTTATGCACAGTCCGGTTATGTTGGCGATGCTAAACTTTCAGAATATGACATTAAAAATAATGTCGACAGGGATATAACAAGAGACAGGCAAGAACTTGAAAATCAGGATGAAATAAGTGAAATCATACGCACAGAAACAAAAGTTGATCAGGATGACTTGAGGGCATATGAGGAAAGGGCTTCAAGGGAAGCAGGTTATGTCACGCGCAGAAATGTTGTAAGAAAGGTGATGGACATACCAAAGGCTATTGTTGGAGTTTTCGAAGGAAAGAGCATTGAGGAAATAAGAGAGAAGGAAAGGAAAGAACTTCGAGACAGGATAGCTGACATTACTAGAGTTAACGAGGCCACAAGAATACAGGAGAAGATGAACAGGGACGAGACAAAAAAACTTGAAGACAAAAGAATACCCATGAGGAAGGGGACTGCCACAAGAATCCAAAGATCTGCTGATCAGCCTGAATTCATCAATGAATTAAAGAATTTCATGAATAAGATATTCCAATCATCAGATGGGGAAATTCCATTGTTGTTATCTTTTTCGCCTGATCCATTAGATTTTAACAATTGTGAGGATCTTAGCGATGGACCTGAAAAGATATGCAAGCTAGAAATCCTTGTTGATAATACTTACAGGCCATATCAAGGCGACCAAAGCGATGAATTTACATACATTGTTGCAAACATACTTCAACCAGATGGAGTGACATGGGGAGATGACATAATTTATTTTGACATAAACTACAGCGGATCAAATGTGATAACAGCAAATATATGGGAGATGTCTTCGCAGGTTGTTGCAGTCAAAATAGCAAATTATTACAATGGAGACATATTTTACTCAGAACCACTGGTGCTGGAAGTAATTGGGCAATACAGCTATTATACGCCAGGCATATTGAACGTGACTCCAAATCCTATTGATTATTCAGTACTTATTCCTAATGCAGAAGGAGAATATGAGATCACAGTCAATGTTGAAAACATATTCCCGCCATATCTCACTGCAGAACAACCTTCAACAACATTCATCATAGAAATTATAACTCCAATAGTAGAAGAACCTATGATTGTCTATCCTTTTGAATACATTGACTCAGAAACAGTTATCTTGAAGTCTCCTTATGTAACAGAATTCATCAATGCAACGCTGACTGCTTATAATTACATTGAAGGGGAGATACTCCCATCAAACTCTTATTATATAAGCACTGTTGCGCAGGAAATTTCTGAGAATGGCACGCTTGATGCTGAATTCAGCCTGCAAAGGGCTTATCCTGGAGACAAATCTGACTTTGGCTCCAATCTTGAGCTAGTAACCTTTACACTGCCAATTGGTCAAGACAAGAACATTCCATCGACTTCAACTAATGCTGATTATAAAAAGGCGTTGATAGAACTTGAGGGAGAAAATCTACAAGCTTTCCAAGCTTCAACGCTTCTTCCTTGGCAGCCATACACAGCAAATTCATATGGTCTTTCTGGAGAAGAGGGGCATGAATATGCGAAGTGGGTTTTGGTGCATGCGCTTGTTGAAGATTATCCAGGGGCAAAACAACAAGATGCTTTCAGGATAACTTCCGGCGAAGGCTCTTCTGGCGGATCTAATATCTGCAGCAGTTCAGGCGATACCATTACTGCAAACACCGGAGTGCTGCGCGCTATATTGCGTGGAAAAAACTTCAAAGGATTTGAAAAAGTTGAGATACTTGAGGATGGCAGGCCAACAACAATTGTAGATGCAGCTAATGCAGAGGGTCAGGTTGGCGTTGTTGCAAAGGATAAATTTAATGGCGTAGTTTATTCATCGCAGTATGATCCGAACTCTCTAGCAAGGATTGTTTATAATGGCCCTGTACTTTGCCAAGTTGAAATAACTGGAGCTCTTTATTCTGAGAGTGGAGACGAGTACAGCCTTGATTTTAATACTCAATTGATATTTGTAAGGGACAAGAACTATGTGAGCGAAGAAACCGCATTTGAAAATGACAAACAGTACATCAACAATGGCCAGGTAGACAGGACGCACAAGCAAGTTGATTATGCAAGGTTCAGCTTTGCCATGACAAATGAGGCGAAACCTGACACGGCAACATTCTCAAGCTATGCCAATCCCACGAATGTTGTTACTACTTCATTGGGCAATGCAGAGGCTGCATTTGCCGTGATCGGAAGAACTAATAATGAGTTTGTGCAGGGAAATGGATATTATCCAGAGCTTAATGGATTTGATGGATACAGGGTTGGAAAAGTTACAGGCGGTGGATCTGTTAATTATTTAGAATCTGGGGTCAGTACAACACAGTATCCTAATGACATGATGATGATTGCCAGCGATACTTCTACAAACTTGTACGTTCTTGTTGGCGAGACTTATGCCCCATATGACTGGGCTAAGGCACATCAAGTTTTAGGAAATGTAATCTCTGTTGATACTTTCCCAGAGCATGTTCCAGCGCAGAATAAGCAGTACACTATTGGCTGGAGAATGAAAGAGATTAATACACCATCCTTGATAGAATTCGGACGTATGACAGCCGGCTCACAACAGCAAACTTACGCAAATCAATTTAAAAATGTAATTCATCAGCATGAGAATCCTTTAGTCAGCTTCCCTAAAGATTATGATTATTATGGCAAAGAAACAAAGGGAATGATTAATGGGAACCTGCAGGAAAATACATTCTATCCTTTAGAACTACTTTCTATAGGAGACCAAATGGAGTTGCATGATGCATGGGGCGTTTCTGATAGTAATATATTCCCTGATAATTCACCTATTACATGGTATAGACATATTGATACAAATCAAGGAGGAGGTGGAGAAACTAACAGAGATGAAGTAAATCCATTCCTTTTTTACCAGAGGGCAGGATCTTATAGTACATACCCCGGTGGTCACCACATTACTAAGATGTCAGTTGCAAGGCACAGGATGGAGGCATCTGTTAGATACTTAGAAGGAGAATCTTGCGCAGATTATGAACCTAATGAATGGAACAGCAATAATAATAATGTTTTAGAGGCCACTAACAATTTACCTCATACTACAGATACATTTTGGGAGCAGGAACATTCATGGGCTGATTTGTTATGGTATATGTATCTAAATACTGGCGATCCATTATACCTTGAAGCATGGGATTATTCTGCAGAACATGCAAAATGTGCATGGTATTTGAATGATGCTAACTGGCAACAGCATAGGGCAGCAGGTATGTCACTTTATAATTTGGCACTGCATTATCAAACAACTTATGATCCTGAAGATCTTGCAAAAATAAAAGAGTCTCTTAATGAAGCTTTGTCGAAACAATCTACTTTGGATATAATCGCTGATAATCCGCCTAAAATTAAGTTAAGCACTGGGTGGGTTAATTGGGTACCTGGACAAGACATGAACATTCCTGCTTTCCAAGCTGCTGCAGATCCAGATGCTTGGGGATATGTAAACCAAGAGACAATGCCATTGAGAGGACATTGGCCTGGATTATGGAGTACTGATGGATGTGGAGTGGCAAATCCTAGAGATGCTGTGAGAGGTTGGATGGTAACCCATAGACTGATGAATGGACTTGCATATTCTTGGGTAATATTAGATGACCAGAATCTTAGGGATCTTTTAGAACTTCGTATAGTTGATTTGGCCTACATGACAAATAACGATAACAATTATGATATTCTGCAATTAGATTATAACAATCCAACACAATCAGGATACAGATATTCATATTGCTTCAGCAATGCGCCATTTTATAGCATTGGAGGTGTTAATACTAATGTGGACTTCCAGCAGACACTTCCTTTGGTAATGGCTTACAAATTCACAGGAGACAAAGCATGGCTTGATAAGGCAAAGATTTTCTACTTACATGAGCAGAATAGATATGAAACAACAGATTCAAATTCATATCCTGGATATGCACAAGGCTACAGCTACAGGCAGACATTTTTAAAAGAAGCAATTGATGCTAATATGGCTGATTTACAGCCTAAGTAGCTTTTTATCATGGTTTAATTTATTGGAATAAAGATGATATTTGAAAAAAATAACTACAGATCAAGAATATTTATTTTTGTTTCATCTATATTCTTAATTGTTTCTTTACTTTTCTTTTTTACATCCCAACAGCAAATTACTGGAGAATATGTAAAAGAGCAACAAGCAATTACTGGGGAAGCTGTAAATAATATAAATGAAAATGCAAAAATCGATCCTAATAGAATCCTGGAAGAGAAATCACAACTTATACTGGAAAAAAATGTACTAAAAGAGAAATCAATAGAAGAAGAAAATGTCTTGGCAACACAAGAATATACTCCAGAACAATTACAGCAAGCCAGCGAAGAACTTGGTCGTTATATTATTTACTTTCCAGATGATCTTCCGCTTTACAAGGTTCCTGATGAACAAAGACAAGAAAAGATTAACAGCATGAGAATGGAAGATGATAAGATCAGGAATTATGTAGGAGAAAATAAATTCAGAAGATCAGTTTACAATGCAGGCCATGTTGTTTCACTTCAAGGTATGTTACAAGAAGAAGCAGATTACATCATGAACAATTTTATCCTTCCAGAGTATCCTAATGCAAAATTATACAAGACTGGTGTGCGCCAAATTCTTCTTGCAGAGTCTGTTCCTGATGCCGGTGCTGATGTAATTCATGATATTGGCGTTACTGGTATAGGGCAGAAAATTGCCATTCTTGATACAGGAATTAATCCATCCCACACAGACTTTGAAAATTTTGGGCAATGTTCTCCAACCACAATTGCAGGCTGCCTTAAGATTCTTAGCGGTTATGACTTTGCTAATAATGATTTAGAGCCTATAGATGATCATGGGCATGGAACTCATGTTGCTGGTATCGCCGCAGCAAATGGAATTAATATTGGCGTTGCTCCCGATGCAAAATTAGGAATTTATAAGGTGTGTAATATAGATGGTTTTTGCTTTGATGATGACATTATGGGTGCTATTGATGCTGCTTTAGATCCCAATGGAGACCTTGATTTTTCTGATAAATATCATGTCATGAGCATGAGCTTTGGCGGTGATAGTGGCTCTGATAATCCTGATTCTATTTTAAATCTTTATGTTGATAGCGCGTTTGATGCCGGCACTTTGTCTGTTGTGGCTGCTGGAAATTCTGGTCCTGACTATTACACTGTTGGTTGTCCTGCTTGTGCAAGAACATCATTGGCTGTTGGAGGACATTATGATTGGAGTCATGGTGTTTCCTCTTTTAGTAGCCGTGGACCAGTTATACACAATGGTGAACTTCTTGTTAGACCACAGATTACTGCACCGTTTAATGTATGGTCTTCTAACTGGCAAGATCAGAATGGGATGAAATATAGCTATGGAACATCAATGTCTACTCCTCATGTTTCTGGTGCTGTTGCATTACTTTTGCAACAACATCCAGATTATACTGCCCAACAACTTAAATCTGTTCTTGTTACTTCTGCTGGGAATCTCTTTGGTGGCATTGATATTTTTCCTGATTTTCCTAATGGAAAAAGTTATGATGCTTATACTCAGGGCGGTGGATTCTTATTTGTTCCAAGAGCTACCACTCTTCCTGTCATTCCAACACAAGACACAATTTCTTTTAATATTTTTGATGGATCGACAACAAGTGTTTCAAAAGATATTATTTTCAAAAATCTTGGAACAACATCTTATGGTGTAAAGATAGATGAACTTGAACTTGAAAATATAGATACTGGAGCTAAGACTGCTGTTTCTCTTTCCTTCTCTCAAGTGTGTCTTATTTCTGGACAGGCTGCTACACAAACCCTTTCTTTCCCTGTAAATAATCTTGCACTCGGTGTGTACTCCGGGTATCTTGAGTATAATGTCTATCCTAACTGTGGATTAACTCCAGGGTGGTGCGGGGATACTGTTTGTAGTCCTAGTATTGGGGAAAATGTTGCAAGTTGCGCTTTAGACTGCGATATAGGTCATTCATTTTGTGGTGATTTAATTTGTGAAAATGTTCAAGTTAGTCTTGATGCAGCCAATCTTGACACAATTCCAGAATTTTTTTCTTTTCATGGAGACACTTTTATAGCAGGATTATTTAATGTTGTAGCAGGCACACCAATAAAGGCTAATTTAGGAATGAATGGCATTGTGTTTTATCCTTATGGTCCTCCGTATGGTGGAGTATATACGTATGAAACTTTGACTCAAGGAGGTCATAATCTTTTTACGGTGGCACCAGTAGGGCAGAATGATAATATTGATACTATTTTTGTTAGTGGATCTGTTGCTGCTCAAACTGCAAATTTTGTTATGGGAGAAAGTGCTGAACTTTCTTGCCCTGTTGATTGTCTTTCCGGAGAACCACCAACTATAAGCCCTAGAATTCTATTAGGATTTTCAAAAGTTATTTCTGCTGTTGATTTAACATCTCCAGTAATATCAAATGGATTGCCAACAGGATATCTCACAAGCAGTAGTATAACATTGTCTGTGAATACAGATGAAGTTGCAACATGCAAGTATTCCACAACGCCTGGAACACCATACTCAAGCATGACAAATACATTCTCAACAATAAGCGGAACAAGCCATAGCAAATCTATAACTGGATTAATAAATGGCAATTACAATTACTACGTAAAATGCAAGGATGCTGCTAACAATGCTAATCCAGGTGATTATACCATCTCTTTTATCATAGGGTCTGTTGACACAAACCCGCCATTTATCTATAATGGACTTCCAACAGGAACATTGTCAGGAGGAACAACAAGTG
>CAYIYF010000005.1:0-15957 GCA_964367575.1 Candidatus Woesearchaeota archaeon
TTTCTTCTGGCGTAAGACCAAGATGCGGCAGCAGGTATTTGTCAAGGTTTTCCATTGCCTTGTCATTTTTTTGCTCCTGTGCCTGGTTCACCCCCATCTTTTTGCCAATAAACTCAATTGCTTCTTCCTGCGTTTTCAGGTTGATAGTGTTGTATAAATTTACAAAGATGTCATCATGCAGCTCTTCAAGATCTATGTGGTGCATAATGTCAGCATCTTTTGTTATTCCAAGGGCCTTAATTACAGACATGATTGGAACTTTTTTTAGTCTTGTAAATGAGATGTTTATCACGCCGTCTTTTGTTTGCTCTATCAAATGTGGGACGCGATAGGACCCTTTTTCTGAGAATATTCTTGCAGAGAATTTTATTGGCCCAGTTGTCAGGCGTTCAACGAACATCCTGTTTGAAACTAAGTCTTCTACCTGGATTAGAACACGCTCGTTGCCATTAAGTATGAAGTAACCACCAATGTCATCAGGATCTTCGCCTTTCTTGATTAATTCTTCGCGAGGAAGCTTGTGCAGATGGCAATATTTTGAGTTTATCATAATTGGAAGCTTGCCTATCTGCGTTGTGAAGGACTCTCTTTGCACGCCGTCTATGTGGGCTGATACCTCTAGGTTTATAGGGCCTGCATATGTTAGGCTTCTAAGCCTTGCTTCAGTAGGGCAAACATCGCGCTTGCTTCCATCAGCTTCAACAAGCTCCGGCTTGTCAACATGAATCTTGCTAAACTTTATTCTGAAATCTTCCATGTCAGAAGGAATTACTGTCGGGATAATGTCTCCAACTTCTTCCACTACTTTCTGAAGCTCAAAGTCAATGAAGTTGTTAAAGGATTCAATATTTGCAGCAATAAGACTATTTGTTTCATAATACTTTTTTATAATCTGTGTGTGCTTATCCATTTTATAAAATCAGCCTGTAAAATCTTGCCTTTGGTTCTGTTTTACCTTTTCTTGTAATTTTCACAATCTGACCTGATTGCGGATTTAAATGCGAGATGGCAGGATCCTTTGAGCTAATCCTAGGCAATTGATTTTTTTTGATGTTGTATCTTGAAAGAATTTGTTTTACCTCTTCTTCTGCGCATATTTCATGTATCGGTACCAGTATATGCGTTGCGTTATTTTCTGCCATTTTTTTAGTGTATGCGAGCCGGAAGGGATTTGAACCCTCGACCCCTTGGTTAAAAGCCAAGTGCTCTAGCCAGGCTGAGCTACCGGCCCATTTTTTTGGGCGTAAGCGCCCTAGGCGGGAATCGAACCCGCGTCACGGCATCGACAGTGCCGTATGATAACCACTACACTACTAGAGCATGTGATTTTTTCAAGGGTCATAGGGCAATCTGAATGTGTTGGTGTTAGCATTTAAAAATGAAAAACTGCCGGTGTCACTTTGTCAAAAGACTGCCTCATTTAGGGAATTGATGCTAAAAAACAATATATAAGCCTTTCTATATTGATAGCACAGGCTAGA
This sequence comes from Candidatus Woesearchaeota archaeon, assembly GCA_964367575.1. GTDB lineage: Archaea > Nanobdellota > Nanobdellia > SCGC-AAA011-G17 > UBA489 > JABIKK01. The sequence goes on from CAYIYF010000005.1 coordinate 1,482, forward strand.
ATGTGTCTTTTCTATGTTTTAGTAATGGCTTAACTTACTTATAAACATTGTTGAGATTGAGTTTTTGGGAAAATAGTTTAATAATTTATAAATACTAGTTGAAAATATCTAAAAAAATCTCCACACCGGGATTTGAACCTGGAACCTTTCGGGTACGGCTGACCATTTTTCATTCTTTGCAAATCGTGCAAGGTCAAATAGCATCTACAGCCGAACGCTCTACCGATTGAGCTATGTGGAGAGGCTCATCTAGAGCCATTTTATTCATTTTTAAAGATTATCCTTTCTAGGGACATTAGTTTTCTCGGGTAACAATAAACTGAATTTTTATAACATTTTTCATATAACCTTTCAATATCTTTTTTGTTCGAAATATAAATAAGAAAAACGTTTCTCGATTGAAGTATATTTTTCGATTTTATTTGTAATGCTTCTAAGATTTTATTAAGATCTTCAATAAACTTTTTTGAACCAGAATATATACTAATACATCCATTTGACTTTATGCATCCATCACCATCAATTACGCCTCTTAAGAAACTTGCCTTATTTTTTGTTGTTGTGTGCATTATACATTTTGGAACTATTGCTGTAAGAGATTTGTTTCCAATTGGAAAGTTAAATCTTTCTTTTAATGTTATAACTAGTTGTTTTGAAGTTATCAAAATTTGATAGGCCTCTCTTTGATTAAACCCAAATTTTTTCTTTTTTCCAACATAGGGAATATACTTAAAGATGTTGTAAATAAGGTCGACTAGCAAGTCGATTTCTTCTTCATAACTTGTAAATAGATACGTTGCTGCGTTTGTATATCCTCTTTTATTCTTTGCATACTGCAGATGTCCGTCTGTTATCAAAAGACCAAGAAAATAAGCCAAATCATTTGTTAACTCTTCAGGAATTTTTGGATACTGCAAGTGCCTTACTTCGTAACCAGCCTCTTCCATCATATTATTCCATTTTTCAAAATACTTTCGGCTTAACTGATATACCCTGTTGCTATCGTGCCTTGTCGGCCTTCTTCCTAGAGCCGTCTCTAACTCTTTAAGTTCCCTCAGAACATCTTCTTTTTCCATTTAGAAGACTTATCTTTTTTGTTTATAAACAAACGTTCTGTGGCTGAGAAATACGAGAAGTAGAAGCCTTCTTACTCATGCTTTGGAGTATGCTCCAAGAATAAAGCTGCTGAACGCTCTGAAATTATTTTTCCTTTTTTTGTTTTGTATTGCACTGTGCATGGAGGAAGTTTTGTTTCACCTATCAGTTTAAGCTTTGATTTTACTTTGTAAGATATTATTCTTTCTTCATGCGAAGCAAGACGGTCTATCTCCCAGATAAACCTTTTTCCTTTTGTTCCCTGTTGTATTGTGTTGGGCTTTAATGTCCCAAAATCTTCAGGAGACCCCATTGTGTTTGGAAGGACGTCAATTATGCCAACATTTGTTATCTCTTCACGGCGGCCATTTTTTACATGAATTAGTATTTTCAGCTCTGAGAGCCCATCTTGATTATGCTTTATCTGGTATATCCTCTTTTTTACCAGAACAGAACTGTCTATCAGGTAGTTCATAGATAGTGCAGCAATTATGATTATGAGAATGCCATAAAGTATTGGCCGATAGTTAGTTGTGTATTCGACTGTGAATTCATCTCCTGGCAGCAATTCCTTTCTCCATATGTAATTCTCATCATTTACTTCTGGCTCTGGATTTGACTTTGTGAACAGCCTTGCAAAGAATCCTATCTTGCTTTCTATTGCCAGGCTAGATTTAATATTGCCCTCATTTTTCTTGGTTATCTTTATCTTTTTCGACATAAACCCTGCATCTTCTTCTTTTTGCTCATGTATATTCTCATTTTTTGTTATTGTAAATGCTGAAGAGTAAGAACCACGCGTTTTGCTGTTTGAGTCGTAGACCTTTATGTTAACTATGTAATTTCCAGGCGAAAGAGACTGGTCCGTCTTTACAATAAGTGTTTCAATTATTTCCTCGTTTGGCATGAAGTCTGTAACAAAATTTTTGTAAAACTGCGGCAGGTCGCTGGTTATCAGGATCTCATAATTTGACAGCTTTATGTTTGAGCGGTTTTTTAGGCGAATCTTTATGCTTGCCTCCATTCCAGGGACTATCTCTTCTGGAATTTCAGGGAAGATAAGAATAATGTCTTCTGGAGAAACTACATATGTTCTAAGAGTAACTTTTTCATCTATTTTTGGCTTTGTAAGGGACGATAATGACAGCACTGTCTCGTAATTCCTGTCCTCATTTGCCGTATCGATGATTTTTATAGTTACGTGAAAAAAACCAGATTCTCCTGAATCTAATTTTATCTGTGATGGCTCTATTAATATACTGCTTGCAAAGTCTGAAAATGGGGCTATTGAACGGGTATCATAGCTTAGCCTGTATATATCCTTTTCAATCTGGTGGTTTGTTATATTGACAAGGAATTCTGCACTTCCCCCTGCTTCTGCTTCTGATGATAACTCTATGATTTCAGCAGACACCTCGTCTTCTGCAAGGACAGCGTAAGAAAATATACACAAAAAAGAGAATATTATTGGCAGTAATTTCATTTTGTTCCTATGTTCTGGATTTTTATTGGCAGATATATAAAGTTTGTTGTATCCTTTTAAGCTTTTTTAAAAGAATTTATAAGATTTAAAAGCCAGCATACGTTAGGCAATCCTTATATATACTGGAGACACTAGATTTTTATGAGGGGTGAAAGCAAGGGGCAGTCATCAATAGAATTCCTTTCTGTGTATGGATGGATGGTTCTAGTCGTTATTATAGCAACAATAGGAATATTCTTCTTTTTTGGCTTTGACAGAGCACATGTTGTGAAAGAGTCATGCGACATAACACAGGGATTAAAATGCGCTGATTACTACATTGACAAAGGCTCAATCGTAATGAATGTCAGAAACAATATGGAATGGAATCTGGGCTCTGTGGAATTCTCTTATGAGGAATGCGGCATAAACTCCAGTATTTCACAACTTATATCAGGCGAGAATAAAATTTTTGTCATAACTGGATGTGACTTTTTTCCAGGAGAATTATTTCAAAAAAACGATTTATTTGTGAGGTATACTTTTGAGGGCAACTCAATAGTTCACAGAAAGCAGTTTTCAATTACAACATTTGTCGAAGAAGGTGATTCCCAAAGTTTTGGCGGATCGAGCTATTACACCAACGGAGGAACCTTGCTGCTTTTGAAGCTTGATGACGTGGATGGAGAAACTGCGAGAGACGAAACAATCAATGCGAATCACGGAATACTAAAAAACTTTAGCACAGCAGTTGGGCTATGGAGATTTAATGAGGGCAATGGCAAAAATGTGCTTGATGAGAGTGCATATAACAACGATGGGATTTTGGGTGATGGAACGTGCACCCAAGGAGCTGGTATCTGCCCAATATGGACTGCATTTGGCGTGTCAGGACCTGCACTTCTTTTTGGTGAGGGTAATGATCGTGTGGACTTGGGAGGCAATAATTCTTTGAATCCACAAGATAATATTACGCTAAGCACATGGATATATTGGAGAGATCATCCAAATGCCGGAAAAAAGGAAACTATAATCTCCAAAGGAGATTTCAATCAGCAGGCATATCTTCTAAGGATTGTAGATAATCCATCAGTAAGAATGGAGGCAAGTGTTGGAGGCAATCTTGTAGTATATCCCTCCATCACATCTTACAAAGATAAATGGGTTCATGTTGCAATGACTTATGATAAAATATTCAGAAAAATTTATGTTGACGGAAGCTTGGTTGCTTCAGATAATTCCGCCCCATTGCAGGCAATAGACTTTCAAAATCATGGGGTATGGATTGGGGATTTTGACGCTCCACCAAATGCGCCATATCAGTTTAACGGCACAATTGATGAACTTGCAATATACAATGCAACTTTGACACCAGATGAGATTGCATGGCATAACTTATCTAGGAAGGCCATCTTGTATCGCGGATGGTCAAAAGGAAAATATTCTGGAGGGCTGCAGTTTGACGGTGCAGATGATTTTGTTGATCTTGGAGCAGGCAGTATTTTTGATTTTACAGACCAAAACTTCACAATTGAGGCATGGATTTATTTGGACGCACTTCCAAGTGAAACAGGGCATCACTTTGGAGTTTTCTCAAATACATTAACATTACCAACAGAGGGTTATTGGTTTTTTATATGGGGCTCAGGAGTAAACTCTGACAAACTGTCATTCAAGTATTACAATGGCGGTCCTGCTCTTTTTGCAGATTCAAATGTGGTTCTAACAAAAAATGAATGGCATCATATTGCTTTTGTTAGAAATGGAACTGTGGCCAAGTTCTATGTTGATGGGCAGAGTGCAGGCACTGACACTATCACAGGCAGCATAATTGCGGCAGCATCACCGACAGCTACAATTGGAAACAGGGGAGATACTCTTGACAGGAACTTCCAGGGAAGAATTGACGATATTATGGTCTCAAATTATGCTAAGTACTGATTTTTGTTGAATGTTCTGTTTTGTCAAGATGTATTACTGTATCTACAAAGCTTTCCACTTTTGGGTCATGAGAAACTATTATTGTTTGCTTTGTGTTGAGCTCCTCAAGGATATTGCGCATGCGCTCAAGCTGCTCCTGCGAGAAGCCGTCTGTCGGCTCGTCAAGCATGAGAATATCACGAGTGTTAATAGTGCTCATTAGAGTGTTAATGACCTGGTTTAATGCCAGCCTATAAGACAATGCTGCTGCTGTTTTTTCCCCTCCTGATAAATGAAGATATTCTATTTCATAACCATTTTGTTCTATTATTGGAGTGAATTCCTCGTCTATGCGTATCTTTATTGTTTCAGAATCTACTAATACTGTAAACCATTTCTGAATAAGGCTTTCTAACTCTGCGTGGACCCTGAGCATGATGTTTTTTTCCATTATTATGGTAATGTTTATGAACTGCTTTTCAAGCCATTCTTTGAGCCGCATCAACTTTTCAATATTCCCTTTTTGTTTATTTTTTATTTCAACCTCCTTTTCAATTCTTCTTATAACTGAGGATACAACTTTTAATTCAATTTCAAAAGAGGCTTTTTTTATCTCTAAATCCTTTAAGCTTTGAGAGAGAGATTCAAATTCACTTTTTTGTGACTGCATATCTGCCTCTAGTTTTTTATTGTCTGTAATTTTTGATTTTAATAATATCATATTGCTGTTTAATTCTGCCATATTTTCTTTTGATATTTTAAGCCTCTCATTAGTTATCTCAAGATCTTTTTTTCTTGCTGATAACTCCTGCTGCCGGATATCAATTATTTTTTGATTGTTCAAAGAAGCTTCAAATTTTTTTATTTCATTTTTTCTTGAATTAATGAGATTTGTGTTTTGCTCAATATTTCTTTTTAATGCCATTATCTCTCTGTCAGATTTTTCTATCTCTACTGCAGATTTCTTTGATACCTCCTCCTTATGGCTTCTTTCTATCTTTTGACGGCATGTAGGGCACTTTTCAAGACTGTTTATGTCGTTGCATATTTTCTCATAATTTGATTTCATAGCCCCTATTTCACTCATCTTCTTATGGGAATACAAGTTTTGCTCCTCTAACATTGAAGTTTCTTTTTGCAGCAATTGTATCCTTTCTTTCAGCGATGGATCTGACATTGGCAGTTTTGAGAGTTCTTCTTCTACCTTATTTATCTGTGACTCGAGAGATGACTTTTTTTCTTTAAGCTCTGTGATATCTGAAGATTTATGGCTGATTGAAATTTGCATTTTTTCAATATCATGACTGACTTTCTGCGATTCATGCAAATCTTTTTCGATTGATTCAATCATGATTCTTTTTTTCCCGACTATTTCTCTATGTTTTGCAACTTCCGGCAAAATGGCAGCTAAGAAATTACCTATCTCTTCTTCCCGCTGTTTTTGCTCTCCAAGCTCCTCTGATTTTTGCTCCAAATCAGAGACCATTGCAGCAATTTCTTTTGATTTTTGCTTTAATATACCTATGAACATCTCGGCATTGTTTCTTACACGCTTGTACTTGTCAATTCCGAATACTTTCCTTAAGATTTCGAGCCTATCTTATTTTTTGCTAAGAAGTATCTCCTTCATTTTTTCCTGCGGCGAATAAACAGTGTAGTGGTATACCATGGATTTTGATTTTGTAAGCAATTCGGAAGGGTAATTAAGAAGCTCCAAGACGCGCTGCTTCAATTCCATTGCTGTAAAATAATCAACCTCTCCGTTTATGGTTAATTCACCAGTATCCTGCGAGACAGTACCTTGGCTTCTTTTTAAGGCTCTTTTGATTATTATGTCCTTTTCATTTATCTTAAAATGCAACTCAACAAAACCCTCATTTTCACCATTTCTCAGCAAGGCGGTTCCTGGGAGATCCCTACTTATGCCAAAAAGTGCAAAATCTACTGCCAGTAGTATTGTAGACTTTCCAGACCCGATGTTCCCTGACAAGAGTATCGATCCTTCTGGAAAATTTATCTCTTCTTCATTATAGGATCTGATGTTTCTTAATCTTATTTTTTTAATCAACATTTTAGCTGAATATCTCCTTTAGATTAAACAACTCCAGCATATCTTTTGTTATTCTGGATTCGAAGTCTATGTTTTTTTCACCATCTAATTTTTCCTTGTTTAAAGTTGTAAGAAGCTGTGCTGTAATAATCTCCTGATTTTCATTTAATTGTATGCTCGGAAGCTCCAACTGATTTATGTGCTTTTTTATTATCTCATTTTCAACTTCATCTATATTGCCATGGCCAACTTTTACTTCAGTGAACTCTTTGGTTTTAAGTTTGGATGTATTTTTTAGAATTATATATGCATGCGGGTTGTCGTCTATGATTTCATTAAAATTTATTTCAGACGGCTTACCAGACTTTAATATGCCTTCTGCGCGAATTGTTATTATGCAGTCTTCAATATCATTTTCAGAAAGATTTTTTCTAATAATCTCATCCACTTCTGAGGGTGTTTTTTCCTCTGCATTTATGTGGAATGTAATTGTTTTTTTCATTTCTATTGGAATGTGGCGAAGAGTTATGCTGTTGTTTTCAAGGACTTCAATGATGTAGAAACCGCCCTGCTTCAATTCTTCAAGCTCCTTGAAATTATTTGGAAATAAAGGCCCAGGATAGGCTATTAGCGGATAATTTTTTGTAGATTTTTGATAAATAAAATGCGGATGCCCTCCAGGATAGTAATTGAAGTTTTTTGGCAGAAGCGACATAGGCTCTGATGGGACATTTTCCCAGTCTTTTGACGATGGCTTTAATTCTGTCAGCAAGGTGTGAAAAAGAAATATCTTGAATCCTGGAATATTTTCTATTTCATCCTTGTTTGAAAGCTCATTGTATTTTATTTTTTCAAGGCCTCCTGCAAGACCGCAGATTCCTGTCAGTGTTATTGTCTCGCCTGATGGAATGGTGTGATGCGTCAGATTAAGACGCTTTGTGGTTTCATCATATTTGAAGACATTTGTGCATAAACCTGAGTTTTCAAGAACATCCAGCATAGTCTTTCCTGATGGAGAGTAGTCGTGACTTCCAGGAATTAAGTAGACTGGAATGTTGTGGTCTTTTAACTGCTTCATAGAAAGTGCAACTTGTTTAAGCGCATCTACTGAAGGAATTGAAGTGTTGAAAAGGTCGCCTGCAATTATCAAGAAATCCATCTTTTCCTGCATTATCTTTTTTGTTGCTTCTGCAAAGCCATTTATGGAGAGTGCTTTTAGTTTTTCTTCGCGCCAGCCGCCTATGTGGCAGTCTGCAAGATGTGCAAACCTGAATTTTATTTTAGAGACTCCTGATAGGCTGTTCATTTAAAAAGACCATTTTTTTATTCAACGGTTTATCAGAATATCAAAGAAGTTTTTATATAGATTTGTTTAGTGGGGGGTATACTTGTGAGAAATACCTTTGAAGCATTTGTTATTCAATTATTATTTTTTCTCCGTTTTTCATCAAGTGGATGTCACGGTTTATTTTGTACCCCATTTCTTCTGCAAGGCTGCAGGCAGGCTGCAGAAGGCTTTCAGTCCCATGGCATGGTATTATTGTCTCTGGATTTACTAGTTTTATCATCTCCCTTATGTCCTCACGGGAACAATGACCTGATACGTGGACGTCATTGAATATCCTGACGCCTAATTCCTTGAGGTGCCTTTCAAGCTTTGTGCGATTTGTTATATTTGGCTCTACTGGGATTAACTTATTAGAAAATATGACGTGATCTTCAGGATAAAACTTGAACTTCAGCTCGCCGCGTATTATCCTAGAAAGTATTGCATTCTTTTCACCTTGGCCGCCAGTGCAGATAATCAGGTACTTGTGCGCGCCTTTCTTGTTTATTTCAGAAAGCACCTTATTAACATCAGAGCGATAAACAGCTATTTCTGCCTGGTCAGAAAGTTTTGTTATTCTTGCTTTTTCAGCAGCTTCTATATACTTGCTGAAGCTTCTGCCGAGTATTACGACTTTTCTGTTGAGCTTTTTTGCAAACTCTATTATTGTTTTTATTCTTGCAATGTGCGAGGCAAAGCATGTGGTGATTATTGCCGCTTCTGAATTTTCAGTTCCGAAAAGAACGTCATGAAGAAGCTCTCTTGCAATCTTTTCTGATGGGGTCTTTCTGTCTGCTCTGGAATATAACGCGTTGATGACCAATGTCTTGATCCCTTCTTTTCCCAATTGCTTTAGCCTTTTGTAATCTGGAGGAGCGCCGATTGTAGGAGTGTTGTCGAACTTCCAGTCTGTTGCGTACATGAAATTTCCTCTTTTTGTGTGCGCCACAAGCAAAGAACATTCTGGAGTTGAGTGAGGTATGTTGATGTATTCCATCTTGATATTTGGAGATATCTGCTTTGTTGAGCCAGACTGCACAACATCAAGCTTGTTTGGAAGCTTGACTGAATCTTTTTCCATCTGGTTTTTTATAACTTCCATTGTGTAGGGCGTTGCTACAATTGGTGCCTTTACATTTGGTGCTAGAAAGGGAATGCTTCCTATGTGATCAATGTGGCAGTGCGAGATGCAGATTGCTTTTGTAGAGGGCAACCAAGAATGAATCTTGTTTATGTTTGGAATTGCATCTATTTTCTGCAAAAGAGGAATGGTGTATTCTTCTTGTGTAGGTGTTTCTTCCTGATATTCTGCAAGCTTGCCAACGTCAATGCCCATATCCCATATTATCGTCTCGTCACCAACCTTCAAGGCAGTCATATTCCTGCCTGGCTCATTGTAGCCGCCTACAGAACAGATTTCTATGTTACTGGTCATTTCATTGTCTCCTTCCTGTTATTTTTTTTACTATCCATGTTAATGTTACTGCCCCAACAAAGTAACTTGAGAGCAGAATAAACTCTTTTTTTATAGCACTGAAAGGTGATTGGAATAAGATTATTTTGTTTAAGATGGTTTCGCTAATATAAAAAGGATTGAATGATGCAATGCCCTTTATTATTGATGGCAGGATCTCTATAGGCAGTATCGCTGAAGAGAAAAAAACCATTATGAAACCAATAGATATCACTGTTATGGTGTTTGTTTCCTCTGTCTTGAATATGCTTCCCAGGGTTATTCCCAGGAACAAGAATATTGAGATTATGACAAACAATGCCAGAAGAAGCACGCTTAGGGAGGCAACGATGTTGCTGAAGAAAAGGTATGCTGCTGCGCCTAGGAGTATTGTGGTCTGAAGAGAGATTATCAGCAGGTTTGTCAGGTAATTACTCAGCGTGAAAAGAGACACTGAAGTTGGAGTTATGAAGTTTTTAAAGTAAACCTTTGCCATGCTCTCCCGTATTTCCAATGTGGATGTCAAGAGCATTGAAACGAACATTATTATCATGACCAATAATGTAGGAAAGATGAAATTCAGATGAGTTTTTTCTGCGGTTATAGGCTTAATGTCTGATGAAATAGGATTTACAATGTTGCTTACACCTGTCTCTTTAACAGAAGATATATCTTTTTTTATTCCATCAAATGTTGCCTGAATCTGCTGTATTGTAATTTTTTCTGATTCTGTGTTTTGGCTCAATGTCAATGCCTTTTCTGATATTTTTTTCTTTTTTGAATCTGCCTTTGAGGTTTCATCCAGGATTTCCTCTATCTTTTTTTCAACAACATTAAAACTGGCCGATGATGTGCCGTTTAACTGAGCCTTTAAAACTCCAAGGGGTATGTCTGAAATTTTATAGCCGAGGTTCATGTCAACAGCTTCCTGGCTTATTGTGTTGATTATGACCTCGTTTTCCTGATTTTTTGCTGTAAGCTCGGCGACTAATTCTTCCCTGTCTTTTATCTCTGATTCTATTGAGTTCAATGTGTCAACAACGCCTTTTGTGAGCTGGAAAGAAAGGTCATTTGATTTTTTCCCTATCTCTGCAGATATGGTCTCAGTTATCAAGTAGACCAAGTTTGTCTTTGTGTTGTCAACGTAAAACTGGATGTTTCCGCCTTCTGAAACTTTTATTTCTTTTGGAAAAATGGCGCATACATGAAATATACTATTTCTTACTCCATCAATGCATGCCTGTTCAGAATCAACCTTTTGAGTTGTGTAGCTCTGCTGGTTTAACTCGTGGATTATTGCTTCTGCGAGTGGGCTGTAGCTTTCTGAGTAAGTGCCAACACGTATTCCATAAATGCTTGCCGTGTTGAATGCTGCCCCCATTAGAACTATCAATAGAAGAGGCCCAAGGATTATCATAATCGCAGAGCTCTTTGAACGCATTATCAGCTTGAAGTTCTTCTTTACCAATGTAAATAATTTGTTCATCTTCTCCTCAGGAATCCTCTTTGAGCATCAACGTCTTTTGTCAATGCCCTGAAAACTTCTTCCAATGTAGGACGCTGGACATCAACGTAAAGCAGTTTGTCATGCGTATTTTCAATTATATGCAGTATTTCATGCAATAAACGCTCTGCATTTTCTGTTTTTATGACTAATTTGTTATTGTCTATGTAATGCTCCTTGTGTGCGCTAATGTTTTTTATTATCTTCTCATAGTTTCCAGAATCTGTCTGCAAATGGATTTCGTCTTCTTTACTGTAACTTGTCTTTAACTCGTCTATTGAACATGCTTTTATTATTTTTTTGTTGTGAAGTATTGAAACAATATCGCATATCTGCTCGATGTCTTCAAGCCTATGAGATGTTATTATTACTGTTGTTCCAATTGCCTTTATTCTTTTTATTAAGTGGAGAATTTCTTTTCTTAGAAGAGGATCCAAATCTTCAGTTGGCTCGTCAAGTATTACTACACGTGGAACGTGGATTAATGAGCAAGCCATATCGAGACGCCTCTGCATTCCTCCTGAGAGATGCTCTGCTATGCGGTTTCTCACATGATCCAGCTCGACAAGCTTAAGGATTCTTTCAAGATTCTCCTGAATTGTTCTTGCGTTTAGACCGTAGAGAGATCCGAAATATCTTATATTTTCTTCAACCGTGAGTCTTGGGTAGAATGAATTTTCCTGCGTTGTGAAACCAACTTCTGTCTTTAGTTTTTTTGCTACTTTGTTTATTCTTTTTCCATCATAGGTTATTGTTCCTGAATTCTGCTTGTAGAATCCAACCATTAACCTTAATATTGTTGTTTTTCCTGAACCATTTATTCCAAGGATGCCGAAGATAGAACCTTCAGGGATGTCAAGGTCAATGGAATCAAGAACGAGGTTATTTTTGAATCCTTTAGTAACCCCTTTTAGCTCGAATATACCCATGTTTATAAATAGCTTATAGACATTTATAAATTGTTTGCTGTCAAAAAATCTCCAATCTTGAGATTTCTTGTGATATTGCTTCGAGTTTCTAGAACTGCGATTGCTGGTTTGTTTGGGTTAATGTATGAGAAAAATGGTTTTATGTTCCTTGCCATGTGGACAATTTTTAAGTCCTTATCAAGCCAGACTGCGTCTATTGGATAAAAAACAAACATCATATGAATAGGAATGTTTCTTTCCGCCTTAAATTTTATTATTATTGATTGATGATTTTTTAACGGAGGAGTAAACATTAAGCCCTTGATTTGTGTTAGCAGCGAAGAGCATATAACAGCTGTTGTTTTAAAATTTCTTTTCCTGTTTTCTAGATGTGTTATCATTTGAAGGATATGCACCCATAATAATTATTTTTTCCAATTGCCTGTGAATTTATTACATGAGGGATCTTATTTTTTAATTTTGCCAGTTCCATAAGAACAATCAATGGCGCTATTTCTTTTACTTCAAGGTTTTTTCTTTGCTTGTAATTTATCAATGCTTCTGTGTCTTGTGATTTTACATATTGGAGAGTTGTAGTGTCATCTATGTTGCATGAAGCTATTATCGCAACATTGTTTTTTTCTTTGAATACATTAAGCTTTTCCGCAAGAATTTTTGCTTCTTTTATTGTTGTTATGTTGATGGATAACGGAATGAAGGATAATTCTGTTAATTTGTCGCGAGATGCAAATTGGAGCCATGGCAATTGAATTTCTATAGAGTGCTCTTTTTCATGGGCAGTGTGCTCGTTTATTAACTGCGGGAATTCGTTGATTAGCTCTTTTCCAAGAATTTGGTTTACCTTGACTATTCCAAAAGGGGTTTCCCAGTCTGCGAATAAATATGTTGAGAATTTTGTTTGTGAGTGGTGATTGGCTCCTAAGATAAGATATGCTTCTGGAAAATTTTTTTCTGCAATCTCCATATAACCCCAAGCCATACATTGGCCAGAATTTTCTATCTTGTCACAAGGTACTGCTATGGTTCCTATTTCTACTTGTCTTCTAGATGATGGGAGAGTGCCAGGGCCGTTTTTTTCCTTGAATGAGTTTGTTATTGCCTTGTCTAATCTTTCGAAAGTGTTTGGATAGTATTCAGGACAGGCTATTGGCTTTCTGTTCATAGAATTATCCTTGAAAGAGGGTATAAAAATATTATGAGATTTAGCTAGCTATATTATTCAAATAAAAAAAGAAAAAGGACTAATGTCCTTATTCTATTGCTGTAACTATTTGGCCAGTCTTTGAGTGTTGTAATGTGCTTGTACCTAAAAGGTAAGTTATTGTTACATCACTCTTAAATTTTGACCCAACACTTGCTGCCAAAGGTGGAGTTCCACAGGCCATGGCAATTTTTGCTGTTTTACCATCTCCAAGGATACATGTACCAGCAGCATAACTGCCAACACCACAAGCTGTTACACTTGATGCAGGAATAAATATCTCTGTTTCAACAGCTGCTTCTCCACAAAGACCATTGTCTCCACCAAGAACAAAATTCTTGAAAATCAAATCGTCACCTAATCCGTTTTGGATGATTAGTGTAGCGTGCGGAGTTGCGTCATCAATTTTAAAGTCCGTACATCCCAATCCTGGGAATAAGTTACATGATGCTGGCAAGAATTGTCCAGGATTTAGAACCCCGAAGAATGCCAATGCACCAATAGCGACAAGAACAACTAAAAGAGCCCATCCGTATGTCATTAGGAACTCCATTGCTGCCTGTCCTCTTTTTGTGACCATAATTAAAACCTCCTATTTTTCACTCAGTCGTTTATGATCGTGATAAACAAAAATTGTAGTTATTACTATATAAGCTTAACGCAATACTTGTTATCACTTTTTAGTATTAATTGTTATTAGGCAGATTTAAAAGTTAGCTTATTTGTGCAATTAAACATGGCTCTTGTTGCAAGCGTTTCTAGTTCAAAAGGCGGCTCTGGAAAAAGCACAACAAGCATAAACCTTGGAGTGTCATTATCATTTCTTGGGAAGGATGTAACTGTCGTAGATGCCAACTTGAGCACTCCTTACTTGAGCATGTACTTGGGAGCACCGCATGTACCTGTAACATTGCATCATGTTTTGAGCGGAAATGCAGACATAAAAGAAGCAATTTACCATCACAGTTCTGGAACCAAGATAATCCCTGGAAGCATAAGTAGCCATAAGGGTTTTGAAAATCTTAACCTTGAAAACCTGCAGGATCACTTGAAGCATATCAAATCAGACATAATAATACTTGATGGCGCTCCTGGATTGGATAATGAAGCAAAGAGCGCAATTAAGATGGCTGATGAAGTCCTGGCTGTTACTGCTCCTGAACTTCCAAGCGTCGCGCATACACTGAAGACAATAAGAATGGCTGAGAGAATGGAGAAAAAAATATCTGGAGTCGTATTAACAAGGGCAGGGCATGAGACTGATGTTAAAAGAGAGAATGTCGAGACTATATTAGAGCGTCCTGTGATTGGAATAATTCCAGAAGATGAGCATATGAAACTTGCTTTGATGAGAAGAGAACCAGTTGCCACAGTATTTCCTAGATGTCCTTCGGCTATTGCCTACCATAACTTGGCTGCTTATTTAATAGGCAAAAAACATTTGTATGAGATGGAGCATTATGATTCTGGATATGGTACTAGTGCGAAAGTTCTTAGGTGGATGCTTGGGATGAAAAATTAGGACAGCTCCAGGA
>CAYIYF010000006.1:0-15829 GCA_964367575.1 Candidatus Woesearchaeota archaeon
ATACAAAGAAAAAATTCGGCTCTTCATTTGGTTATGTAAATTACATTGAGTGTGATCCTAGATGCAAACCAGAAGAAAATGGCGATATACTTGCAGCATGCCAAGGTTATGAAGGCCAGCCAGAGCTTTGCCTGGAAAGAGGAATAGAAGGTTATGACACTTGGATATTCTCTGATGGAACTCGCGCAGTCGGTGAACCTGCATTGGAGCTTTTGGATGAAAGATCAGGGTGTAATATCCTTCAAGGAGAATAATAATGTTTGTAGCAGAACTTCCAGCATTGCCGATTCTTATAACAACCGCATTAGTTGACTCTATTAATCCCTGCGCAATAGGTGTATTGATTCTTTTGCTATCAACGCTTCTCGCATTGTCAAAAGAAAAAAAGAAAATGTTTATTGTGGGAATGATTTACATCTTTGCAGTTTACGTAACATATCTTGTTGCAGGCATAGGGTTATTGTTCTTCCTGCAGCAGTTTAACATAGCAGAGCCTCTGGGTATTGCAGTTGGCGCTTTAATCATGGTCCTTGGCCTGGTTGAGATAAAGGATTTCTGGTGGTATGGCCATGGTTTTTCGCTTACAATTCCACAGTCAAAGATAGCAACAATAAAAAAATATGCAAAAAAGGCAACAATTCCCAGTGCAATAATGCTTGGAATGTTTGTTGCAGCAGTAGAGCTTCCTTGCACAGGGGGCCCATATCTTGCAATACTTCTTGTCCTTCAAAACCTTGGCTTCAACAGTCAGATACTTGCTTATTTGATGCTTTACAATTTCATATTCATTCTTCCACTATTGACAATAGTATTGCTTGTTTATTATGGTGTGTCAACAGAAAAGGTAAAGGAATGGAAGGCATCAAAGAGAAAATGGATGAGACTGATGATGGGTATTGTAATGATTGTGCTTGGTGTCCTTTTAATACTTTTTGCAAAAGGCATTCTTTCTGTTGGAGTGACTTCAGTAAGCTAATTTAACTGTAGATTGCCAAAGCGCGATAGTTATTTAAAGAATATTTTCAACTGATAATTATGCAGTTTTATGAGATCACGGCAAAAGAGGCTTTAGACAGGGCAGCAACTAATGAGTCTGGTTTAACAGAAATTGAGGCGCAGAGAAGGCTCCTTGAGTATGGTCCAAACACCTTAAAAAAGCAAAAAAAAGCAGGGCCATTCGTTCTTTTCTTAAAGCAGTTCAATAACGTCTTGATTTACATATTGCTCGCAGCCACGATAATATCCTGGCTTTTGAATGAGAAAATAGATGCCTACGTAATTTTTATCATTATCATTTTCAATGCTGTTTTTGGGTTTATACAAGAATACAAGGCAGAGCGGGCAATTGAAAACCTAAAAAAATTAACTGCATTAAGTGCAAAAGTAATTCGCAATGGAATATTAAAAACAATCTCCCCAGTAAAATTGGTGCCTGGTGACATTGTAGTTCTGGAAGCAGGAGACAAGATACCTGCAGATTTGAGAATAATCCAGGCAAGTAACCTGCAATCAGACGAGTCACCATTAACAGGAGAGTCTTTTCCAGTAAATAAGACAATAAATCCTCTTACATCTTCAACACCACTGGCAGAAAGAAGGAACATGCTCTATTCCAGCACAAGTGTTGTTCGTGGCACTGCGCATGGAATTGTTGTTTCAACTGGAATGAAAACTGAAATAGGAAAGATAGCACAAATGGTTCAGGATGCAGACCATCCTGAAACGCCATTAGAAAAAAAAATAAAAGAATTCAGCAGGTTCTTGGAGTATATTATTGCAGGAATCTGCGTTTTAATATTCGGCGCAGGCATGATGCGCGGCGGCAACCTATTCGAGATGTTTCTAACAACAATAGCATTGGCGGTTGCAGCCATACCGGAAGGCCTTCCAGCAATAGTGACCATCTCGCTTGCTGTTGGAGTTCAAAAGATGGTAAAGCGCAACGCACTCATTAGGCGCCTTAATGCCATAGAGACCCTTGGCTCAATAACTGTAATATGCACAGACAAGACAGGAACTATAACAAAGAATGAAATGACTGTCACTAAGGTTTATGCAAACCAAAAATTTTACACAGTAACAGGAAAAGGTTACAACTCTGTTGGAAATTTTTTAGATTTCTCTGAGAAAATTGTCAATCCGCAGAAAGAATTTTCAAAGATGCTTGAAGTTGCAATAACGTGCAGCAATGCAACAGAATCTACAGGAGACCCGACAGAGCGTGCACTGCTTTTTGCTGCATTGAAAGGAAAGTCTAGCAGATTAGAGAGAAAGGATGAGATTCCTTTTGATTCTGATGCAAAGTTCATGGTAACAATACACGATGGATTTTCATATTACAAAGGTGCTCCTGAAGTCATACTTGATCTCTGTACGCACATCATAATTGATAATGAAAAAAGAAGAATTCTTGAAAAAGATAAGAGCAATATAATCAATTCAAATTACTCAATGGCATCAGACGCATTGAGAGTCCTTGCCATGGCATATCAAGAAGGTAATGACATGCACTTCCTTGGGCTGATGGGTATGATTGACCCGCCAAAAGAAGGCGTCGCAGAGTCAATTCTAAAATGCAGTGAAGCCGGAATAAGAACCATCATGATAACAGGCGACCATCCGACAACAGCAGAAGCAATAGCAGAAAAGATAGGTCTTAAGGGAGAAGCTCTTTCTGGTTCTGAACTTGAAAAAATTGATGATGCTGAATTAAAAAATGTTGTTTACAACTACTCAATATATGCCAGGGCAACATCATCTCAAAAAGTAAGGATTCTTAATGCCTTGCAGTCAAATGGGGAGATTGTAGCAATGACCGGTGACGGCGTAAATGATGCGCCAGCCATAAAAAGCTCAGATGTAGGCATTGCAATGTCGCTGCGAGGCACAGATATCTCGCGCGATTCATCAGATATGGTTCTTGCAGATGATAATTTTTCATCAATTGTAAACTCAATTGAAGAAGGAAGGATAATATACGAGAACATAAAGAAATTCATACTCTACCTTATTTCAGCAAACATTGCTGAAGTCGCTATAATACTTTTTGCAATAATAATAGGTCTTCCACTGCCGCTACTTCCATTGCAGATACTTTGGATTAACTTAATGACAGATTCTTGGCCAGCACTAGCTCTCGCTGTAGACCCTCCAAGCAGTAATATTATGAAAAATAAGCCAAGAAAAACAGATGGAAGCATACTGCACGGCTCAATAGGTTTTATCTTGTTTAGGGGTCTAATTGGTGCAGCAATAACTCTGGGTATATTTGTTTGGGGGTTGCATTCATCTTTGCCTATTGAAGAAGCAAGGACTTATACTCTTACGGCCCTGATATTGTTCGAGCTTCTTGTAGTATATAGTGTGAAAAGCAGCAGGCCATTTGGAAATATGTTTAACAATAAATGGTTGAACCTTTCAGTTATTCTTTCATTGCTGCTTCAATTACTGGTAATTTACTCTCCTCTGAACAAATTCTTTAAGCTTGTGCCATTAAGCCCTAATGAGTGGCTTTCTATGTTTGTTATATCATTATTTGGGTTTATTTTGATGGAGTGCTCCAAGCTTATCAAGACGAAGAACAAGGCACCTGATGGGCAATTAATTTAAACAGATAAGGTCGGTTTAATTTATGGTAGAACGATACTCAAGGCAGGAGATATATCCATTTATAGGAAAGCATGGTCAAAAGAAGCTTTTAAAGTCGACTGTTGCTATTGTAGGATTAGGTGCAATAGGTTCGCAGGCTTCATTGCTGTTGGCTCGTGCAGGCATAGGCAACTTGATTCTTATAGACCGCGATTCTGTTGAGCTTTCAAATCTTCAAAGGCAGGGCTTGTTTGGCGAGTCTGATGTTGGCAGCCCAAAAGCTATTGCTTCAAAAAAGCATCTTGAAAAGATAAACTCAAAAATAAATATAACTGCTTGCTCATCAGATCTCAATAATGAGAGCATTTCAAGGTTAATCCATAATAAAAAAACAAATTTGATTTTAGACTGCACTGACAATGTGGAAACAAGATTCTTGATAAATGACTATGCATTGCAAAACAACATCCCGTGGATACACGCAGGAGCAATAAAGTCAACTGCATTCTTGATGAACATAATTCCGAAAAAAACTCCATGCTACTCATGTATATTCAATAACTCTGCATCATTTGAAACCTGCGAGACCTCTGGAGTTCTTGGAACAGTGACGTCTCTCATAGCATCTCTTCAAGTTTCAGAAGCCTTCAAGATTCTCCTCGATAAGAACCCTTCAAGGGAGTTGCTCCACATAAACCTTGAGAATAATTCATTTGATAAGTTTAAGATTAAAAAGAGGACTGGCTGCCAGGTATGCGAAGGTCATTATTTATTCCTTGAGTCATCAAATCCTTCAGGAATACTCAAATTCTGCTCCTCTGGAAATTATCAAGTTCCTGTTAAAATTGCAAGCCTAATAGATTTAAAGCAGTCGCTTTCAAGATTGGGCAATGTCAAAGACCTTGGGTCTTGTTTAAAATTCAAAAGTATGCTTATCTTCAAGGAAAGATGCCTTGTAAAAGCAAAATCAGAATCAGAAGCTAAGTCAATGGTTTCAAGGTACATTGGGAATTAGGCAAATTCATTCTCAATCTCGCTTTCCATTCTTTCAAGTACAATGGTGATAGCCTCTTTGATGTCAGAATGTTTGATGACTTCCTTGTATGCATCATCTTCAAGTAAGATTCTTAGAAAATTGCATATCTCTCGGTAATATTTTTCATCATTTGTAAATAAATTTTAAATCTATTTAAAAAATGTGCTACAAGACAAAAATATATACTAAAGAATATAATAAACCTTTATAAATAACAAAGTTCTTATAATAAGATGCAAGGGGTGGGAATTAATTATCTTTCAATCTTTTTAGCAGCTTTAGCAAGTTTTATACTTGGGGGATTATGGTACTCTCCAGTTCTCTTTGGCAATCTATGGATAAAGCTCAGTAAAATCTCAAAAGCTGAAATAGCAAAAGCAAAGAAAAAAGGCATGAAGGCATCGTATTTCACGACATTCATCTCACTATTAATCACAGCATTTGTTTTGTCATTATTCATTAATCTTGCAGGAGCAGCAACAATAGCAGACGCATTGGAAGTTGCATTCTGGTTATGGTTGGGTTTCATTGCAACAACAACATTAAATAGTGTGCTTTGGGAAGGAAAACCATTCAAGTTATATTTGCTAAACAACGCGCATAACTTAGTTTCTCTTTTCATAATGGCTGCAATTATAGGGCTATGGTAATAGGATGAGACACTTCTTCAATAAGATAACTCCATGGATGATATTTGGCACAATGATGGGAATACTTTTTGGTTATATTCTGGACAATTTAGAGCGTGGAATACTTTTCGGGCTGCTTCTTGGAATAATGGTTGGTTTTTTGCATGGATCAATTAGTAGCTTTTGATTAAAATTTCTTCTTAATGACAACAAGTCCCTTTCCTATATTCATCTCCTTCCATTCAAGTATATCATCGTGTCTTTTCAAATTTTCAAAGAATCCCCCAATCATATCTTTATGTGAAATAGTATTATCAGCAAATATCATGAAGTTATCATCTAGAACATCCAGGACAGACTCAAGATAGTCTGCGTACTCAGACTTCTTTCCGTCAATAAACACTATGTTAAACTTTCTGCCTTCTTCTTTTAGTTTTGCAATAACATCAAAAACATTTCCAAAAACTATGCCAACATTCTTTGCAAATTCAAGATTTTTTTTGGCTTCATTAAAGGCCTCTTCAGCAGCCTCAACAGTAACAACCTCATCAGCAACAGTTGCGAACCACAATGCAGAGTATCCATTAAAAGTGCCAATCTCCAGAACTTTCTTCTCATCAAAGAAATCAATGCTTGCAACAATAAACTCAATTGTCTCTCGTTGGATATTTTGCTGAACCCTTGTTTTTTCAAGTTCTTCAATGGTTTTCTTTATTGCTTCAATGTCCATTCTTTTCCTGTGCAAATGTCTTGGCAACAATTAGAGGAAACAGTATTGTGGCATCGCCAAAAAGCTTTAATGACTGGGCTTCCGGCAATATCTTGCCCCAAGATACAGCCTCATCTGGTCGCGCACCAGAATCACTGCCATCAAATTCCTGTGAGTTATTAATATACAAGGCATAATCAGCTCCATTACGCATCATGTTTGCATTCAAGATGTGATGCTTCACAACGCCTGCACCTAGTATAATTAATCCCGTTTTCTTTGCAGTAATGGCAATATCATTAAACTCTCGTGCATCCTGCACACAATCCAATCTGAATTCAGGATGGTCATAGGAAAAGAAATACAAATTATCCCCAATAGCTCCATCAATGATGGCAGGACAGAATATCGGAATATTATTTTTATGAGCCCAGTAAGCAATAGAATCCTTGTTGTTAATTTTATCGCCTAAAAAATGAATTAGCTCTCTGACAGAAATAACTTCTCCTGTTTCTTTCTGATGATGGGCAACTGCATGCAAGAGAGGTTTCAAGAAATCTTCAAATGCACAATATCGTGAATTTGGAATGAAAATGTTTCCAGTTCTGTTGATTCCTTTTGCACGTAATTCTTTTCCAGAAGCATTGAAATCGCCGAGCAAAAATGGTTTTAAGCATTTGATAATATCTTCCTCCACACCGCCGCACGTTGTCACAATTACATCAACGAACTTATGCTCCACTAAATATCTAAAAACATCGCGTAAGCCAGAGCTGATCATATTTGAGGTATATCCTAAAAATATAGTGCATTTCTCTTCCCGCATTTTTTTTACAAGTTGTATTGCCTTTCCAAGCTGAGTTGCCTGAAATCCAGTAAATTCCATCTGATCAATTAATTTATCATAGTTAACACCTTTATTGAATTCATAACCATGCACTTCAGGGAGCCCCTTAGGATCAGGAGTCTCTTTATCTCGCATGACGTTCTTTCTGCCTGTTTCTTTATTATTCTTCATAAATCCAAGGGTATACTAATGATTTTAAAGATATCTGTAAGGCTAAGAAAAGGTATTTAAATGTCGTTAAGGTGAGCTGTTAAGTAAACGTCTGGACTTTTGATAAAAAATGTCTGCGCGGGATAAAGGCAAACAAGGAAATTTGCGAGAGATATTTTGCCTCAAGCCAGGGGCTTGCAGGATTTTTGAATCCAATAATTGGATATGAAAAGGCAGCAGAGATGGTTAAAGAAAGCGAAAGAACAGGAGTGTCAATAAAGCAGCTTATCCTGAAAAAAGGCTTGATGAAAAAAACTGAGATTGACAAGTTGCTGAAAGTAGAAAATAAATAGATTTATAACTTCTTTTTAAAGTGCCTTGATTATGCCAACCTTCATGGTTTACATTGAAAGGGACAATAAGAATGTGGAAGTCTCTATATCATCTGCTAAACCTTCTATAAAGGATCTTTTAGCTATGCTGAAAATTAACCCGGTCTCAGTAATTGCCACAGTTAACAATGAGGTATGCATAGAAGAAGAAAAAATATCCTCAAAAGATTCTATAAAGATAATCTCAGTGGTCTCTGGCGGATAAAATGGAAAAAATAGTTTACATTGACCAGTCAAAGAAGAGCTACACGAAATCGCAGTTCATTCGCTACTTTGAGGCAAAGGTTCTCTACACCATCAGAAAGTATGATATGATTGACAAGAATGATGAAATTGTAGCAGCTATTTCTGGAGGCAAAGATTCTGTTGCAATGTCCCATATATTAAATAAAATTATCTCAAAACGAGGCCAGCAGTTAAAGACCTTGTTAATTGACGAGGGAATTCCAGGTTATAGGGACTCAACAATAACAGATGCAATAAAATTCTGCAAAGATGAGAGCATAGCTCTGACAATCATCTCATCAAAAAAAGAATTTAAGTTTGGTCTGACTGACGCCCTAAAGAAGCTGAAGATGAATCCCTGCACTATTTGTGGCACAATGCGCAGGTACTTGCTGAATAAATACGCAAGAAAGCTAGGTGCCACAAAGATTGCAACAGGCCATAATATGGATGATGAAGCACAAACAATACTAATGAACCAATACAAGGGCAACGCTAATTTATCAGCAAAACTAGGCCCAGTCACTGGAGTAAAGGAGCATAAAAAATTCATCAGGCGCATCAAACCATTATATTTCATGTCAGAAAAAGAAGTTACAATTTATTCAACGCTTAAAGCATTCCCTGTCAAGTATACAGAATGCCCTAATTCGCGTGATACATTCAGGTCCCAAGTTAGAGATCAGCTGAATCTTTTAGAAAACTCGTTTTCAGGTACAAAAAATGGGATAATCAACTCTTTTTTAGATGTTCTTCCAATATTAAAAACAAAAGAGCATTCAAAGATAGTGGAATGCTTAAAATGCCATGAGCCATCTGCAAGGCAGACCTGCAGCATGTGCGAACTGTTGGAAAAATACTCTAAAAGTTTGCATCAATAGATTTATATAGCAAAATGATTATAATATTTGTATGATGCACGGATGTCAAAAATGTAGCAGAGCTACAAGCCTGTTGATTTTGGCTTTAGGTGTATTATTTCTATTAGTTGATTGGAGTATTTGGGACTTCTGGGGTATAAGCTGGTGGTCTGCGATACTTGTCATAATGGGAGTAACAGGCCTTGCTAAATCAGGCTGCAGCGAATGCCAAGCAATGATGAAAAGAAAGTAAGTAAATTTTCTTATTTTTTATATTAGGCTTTTATAGATTTACTTATATTATTTTAATAGGATTTAAAATGACCTTTGCTCCCCTTTCACGTGAAGTTCTTATTTCAGAAGGAGAATGCTGTGGCAGCGAATGCAAAAACTGTCCTTATTTTCCTAAACATGCAAAAGGTTCAAAGAAAGTTGAAAATGAAGTATTACAATGAAATCTCAAGAAGCTACAATGAGCTTCATGGCGATGAGCAAATAAAGAAAGCAGAGATAATAAAAAAAGAAATTTTAAAGAAGAAATCAAGCGGACTTCTTTTGGACATTGGTGGCGGCACTGGTGTTTCAACAGAAGTATTTCTGGATAATTTCAATTGCACTGTCATAGACCCATCAGAGAAGCTTCTTGTACAAGGAAATAATAACATGAAAAAAATTGTTGCATCCGCAGAAAAATTGCCATTTGATGCTGAGAAGTTTGACGTTATAATATCCATAACATCCCTGCATCATGTAGAGATAAAAAAAGCATTAGCTGAAATAAAAAGGGTTGCAAAGCCAGATGCTCTGGTAGCTGTTTCATTCTTAAAAAAATCAAAAAAGCTTGAGATTTTTAGGAAAGAATTTAAAAAAATCTACAAAAAATCAAGAGAGATTGAAGAATCCAGAGACATAATATTCCTCAGTTTCTAGCCATTTAGAGCATTCTTATTTGGATGATTTATGCTGCCATGTTTTATTGTGCTGTTTATCTTCTTCATCACGTTTTTTCCCCTTCTCAGCCATCTCCAGAATAAAAGCAGCAGCAACGCAGCTAGGATGTAAAAGAACCACTTGTAGCTTATCTTGCTGGAACCAGTAATCTCCACGTTTTCAAACACCTTGCCATCAACTGTAACTTTGTATACTCCGCTTGGCATTCCCTTTCCAAGATTTATTCTTTCTTCCTGCGATGCAGCAAGGTCCATGTCTTTTGATATTGTCAAAGATTGGCCGGAACCCTCCAATACAATCTGGACAACGCCTTCATAAAGTATGTTGCCTGCATTTTTCACCACAAGCTCCTGTCCATCCACTGAATAATCAATAAGCAAAACCTGCCCTACGACAAACAATTTTTGACCTTCCAATTTCCCATAAGTTCCTTTTATAAGATAATTTCCAGGAACAACATCGCTTGCAAGCGTCACCTGAAACTGTTCTGCTGATTTTTTAATTGAATCATAAAATATATCACCATTCTCATTTGCAAGATTGACAATGACATCATCTTCTATTACATCTCCTGCCTGGTCATTGAGGAATACCTTCAAGTTAAGGCTCTCCCCTGGGTTTATTGCTTCTTTATCAGAAACAACAACTATTTTTGTTGGCAATGGATCAACAATTATTGAAAAAGTTGATACACCAAAGTTCCCATGTTCATCTTCCACTCTTATAATCACCTCATGTTTTCCTGATTTTATAGCATTAAATAAATAAAAGATTATCTCGAAGTTTCCGTTCTTCACATTTTCTTCATACGTTTTTCCATCAATAGTGGCATAAACAAGTCCTTCTTTCAGCTTCCCATTAAGATTGCCTGCAGTTCCTTCTACAATGACCCTGCCAGTAGGCGAATAGTGAACATCATTTGCATGAGCATTGACATCTATTTTGTCTATGATGGAAAAGCTTCCTGCTTGTGCAACTAAAAAATTTCCAAAGCTGTCTCTTACCTCAACTTCTGTTTTGTACTCTCCTCCTGGAATGCCATTGGTGTCAAGGTCATACTTCAAGTTTCCCTCATTTAATTCAGCAGAATCTGAAAAATAAGTCTGTCCATCTTTCTTTAATGATACAATTGCAAAGCCCTGAGTAGGCGCCCCGCTCTGTTTGAATGATTTGCCAGATATAGCAACAACGTCTCCTGCCTGCGCAGTTTCCTTGTCAATAGAAAAAGTCCCAGTCAAAGCAAAAGTAACTTTAAACTGGGATGACTCTTTGCTCTCAATTACCACGCCTTGTGATTCTAAGTTTACATTTACTGTACAGGAGCCTTCATTTGCAGAAAAAACTGGAAACTCCTCAGAAAAATCTTTTTTGGCGTCTGAATTTAAGATTATATTTTTAACCATCAATATGCTGCTTTGGCTTCCGCATTTCAGCTCGAATTTAAGTGTTCCATAAGTTGTCTCAGGCTGCAGGATATAGCCGTTTATGCTTATTTCATCTCCTATGTTGACATTTGTTTTGTCAGGACCATTTAGAACAATTTCTGCATTGGCAAAAAATGGCAAAACAAAAATGAAGATTACTGCAAATACTCCAAAGCCTTCTCTTTTATAGCTCCCCATCCTGCTATATTATCAGGCATATTGGTTTATATAGTTTTTTGAGGATGCACTTAAGAATAAAGCTTTTAGAATAAGAGAATCATGCAACATCTAAAATTTCAACCTCGAAGTTAAGGTCTTTTCCAGCCAAAGGATGGTTCATGTCAAGTATTATCGTTTCATCTTTTATTTCTTTGACAGTCGCAATTGCAATTCCACCATTTGGAGCTTCCAAGAATACATTGCTGCCAATCTGTAATTCCATAGTTTCTGGGACATTTTCTTTTGGATATTCTCCAATATTTTCAGGATTATATTCTCCATATGCATTCTCAGATGCTATGTGTATTGTTTTTTTGTCTCCTGCCTTCATTCCAATAATGCCATCTTCAAATCCTTTTATTATCTGTCCCTGGCCGATTATGAACTCAAGTGGAATTTTGTCTCTTGATGAGTCAAATACTGTTCCATCCTCTAATGTTCCAGTATAATGCAATGTAACATTGCTTCCTTGCTCAATAGATTTACCACTGCCGCCACCCAATATGACTAAAAGAGCAACTATCACAGCTAAACCAAGAACAAGAAAGATATCTTTCCTTCTTACTTTGTAGAATTTTCCTGTATTTTTTGCGCTTCCTGGTTCTTTGACTCCAGAAGCTTTGATTTTAACCCTCTTTTTGGCCATTATATTCGCACCTAAAATTAAATTCAGTGTAACCTTTATAAAGATATATGTTTTTCTATGAATATGAAAAAATTAGATGAGGTGTTGGAATCTCTTCACCCTCTTGAAAGAAAAATTCTCGGGCATATTCAAAAAAATCAGATAGCATCTGAAATTGCAAATGCAGCAAGCATGAAGGAGGTCGAGGCAATGCATGCGCTTCAGTGGCTGGAGTCAAAAGGGGCATTAAAATTATCACAAAGTATCCAGGAAACAGCGGAATTAGACAAAAACGGCAGGCTCTATTTGAAAAAGGGGTTCCCAGAAAAAAGATTTCTTAAAGCCCTGCTAGAGTACTCCAAGCCAATCTCGCTTGAAAGAATAAAAGACCTGGCAGAGCTGGATGATAACGAATTATCAATATCACTAGGGCTTTTAAAAAAGAAGAATCTAATACATCTCGGAAATGAAGTGTCCATCACAAAAGAAGGCGAGAATTATTTTGTTTCTTCTGATAAAAATGAGGATTTTCTAAAGAACCTTCCAAAAAAATTAAGTTCAATGTTGCCAGAAGAAAAAGCAATACTCGCCGAACTTTTAAAAAGAAAGGAATTAATAAAGGTAGAATCAAGGAAAATCTTTGCAGCAGAGTTAACGCAATTTGGAAAAGAGCTCTTGAGCTCAAAGTCAGACATCCATCTGATAGACAGCCTAACACCATCAATAATACAATCTAATGAATGGAAGAAAAGTAAGTTCAGGCGTTACAACATAAGCGCTGCTGTTGGAAATACATATCCTGCAAAAAGGCACATTGTAAGCCAGGCTATTTCTTACATACGCCAGATATGGCTTGAAATGGGATTCACGGAGATGACTGGGTCTTTAATTGAGTCATCATTTTGGAATTTTGATGCATTGTTCACACCCCAAGACCATCCCGCGAGAGAATTGCAGGACACTTTTTTCTTGGATGAATCAATAAAAAAAGAAATTCCAAAGAACATAATAATGCGTGTTAAGGCTACTCATGAAAATGGGTGGACTACAGGAAGTACAGGATGGAAAATACCTTGGTCAGAAGAAGAAGCAAAAAAGCCTGTTTTAATAACCCATGACACGTGTTTGACAGCTAAAGTTCTTGCAAAAATAACGAAAAAGGATTTGCCTGTTAAGACATTTCAGATTATGAAGGCATTTAGAAATGAGACAGTAGATTGGAAGCATCTATTCGAGCTCACACAAGTTGGGGGCATTGTCGTTGGAAAAGAAGCAAATTTTAGGAATTTGTTGGGTTACTTAAGGCAATTCTTTGGCAAAATGGGTTTTCCAGGCGTTAGGTTGCGTCCAGCGCATTTTCCTTACACAGAACCTTCTTGTGAAGTTGAAGTTTTTGATCCTAAGAAAAAGCAATGGATTGAGCTTGGTGGTTCTGGAATACTTAGACCAGAGGTTGTAAAGCCTTTATTAGGTTTTGAAGTTCCAGTTTTAGCATGGGGTGTTGGCCTAGAGCGTATACTCAAAGATTATTATAAGATTCAGGACTTGAGGGATTTTTACAAGAATGATCTAAAGCAGTTAAGAGAATCAAAGTTATGGTTAAAATAAAATGCCAAAAATAACATTAAACAAAAAAGAAGTGCTGAAATTATTAGGAAGGAAAATTTCAGACAGGCAGCTTGAAAAATCCATCCCCATGCTTGGCACAGACCTGGAAGCAGTTACAAAAGACTCTATTGAAGTTGAAATCTTTCCTAACCGCCCAGACATGCTTTCAGAAGAGGGATTTGCCCGCGCGCTTTCTTCATTCCTTGGCATAAAAAAAGGTCTTAGGCATTACAAAGTAAAAAATTCTGAATACAAGGTAAACATAGAAAAAAAATCAAAAAAAATAATTCCTTTTGCTGCTGCAGCAGTTGTCAAAGATATAAGCTTCACAGAAGCCTCTCTAAAATCCCTCATGAACCTGCAGGAGAAACTTCACACCACACATGGTAGAAACAGAAAAAGGCTTGCCACTGGTGCTTACGATCTGTCAAAGATAAAATTCCCGATTGCATTAACCATAAAACCAAGGTCATTCAGATTTCACGCATTAGATGATTCAAAAGAAATGTCAATTGATGATATATTAACAAAACATCCGAAAGGAAAAAATTATGGTCACCTTGTCCAGGAAGAAGCAGCAGTTTGGATAGATTGCAATGGAAAAGTTCTGAGCATGCCTCCAGTGATTAATTCAGAATCAACAAAAGTGACTGAAAAAACAAAAGACATTTTCATAGAGGTCACGGGCAATAATAAAGAAGCCGTAGAAAAGGCATTAAACATACAATTAGCTGCCCTTGCTGATCGTGGAGGAGAAATCTGCAAAGTCAGCCAATACCCTGATTTAGAGCCAAAAAAAATAAAGATAAATCAATTTAAAATAAATAAGCTTCTCGGACTCAATCTAAGTTCTTCTGACTTCTCAAGGCTCGCATCAAAAATGGGTTTGGAATTAAAAAACAATTTTGTATATTATCCTGCCTACCGTGCCGATATCATGCATGAAGTCGATATTGCAGAAGACATTGCAATTGCATATGGCTACCAAAAATTTACTCCTGAAGTTCCAAAAATGCCGACAATAGGCCGGGAAAATTCTTTTGAAAAATTCAAGAATAAGATAGCCTCTTTGTGTATTGGTCTTGGGCTTCAGGAAGTGTCAAGTTATCATCTCTCAAATAATTCAGATGAAGCAAAAAAAATGAGAAAAAACATGGAAGTTGTGAAAATAAAGAATTCTTTAAGCAGTGAGTATAATGTGCTTAGGCCATGGATAATTCCATCTCTGCTTAAAGTCTTGACTTGCAACCGTCACAACGAGTACCCACAAAACATTTTTGAAATTGGAAAAGTTTTTGTTAAGAAAGACCATCTTGTTGAAGAGCCAACTAAGCTGGGAATTGCAGTATGCCACTCAAAGGCAGATTACACAGAAGCAAAAAAAGTTCTTGAAGCAATAATTTCTTCACTTGGTTTAAAGGCAGGATATGCTGATGAAAATCATGATTCTTTCATATCAGGCCGTGTAGCGCGCGTTTCAGTAGACAAGAAAAATATTGCTTTTGTTGGAGAAATGCATCCAGAAGTGCTTGTCAACTTTGGTATTGACATGCCTGTAGCAATGATAGAACTTGATGTAAACGAGGTTTACACAATGATTAAATAGCTTTTATCCATATCTCTCTTTTAATTCTGATTGTGTTTTCCAGTCAAATGTGCTTGTTATCTTGTCTTGTATTATGAAAAGCTCCTGGTTGAATCTTGTGACCAATTCCTTTACAGTTTTTTTGTCGACATTACCCTTGGATATCTCTACAGAAGCCCTAGATGTTCTTCCTGCCAAAACTCCAAAAGGATAGCTTATGTCTCTTTTTATGTACTGCTGCCATACGGGGTCATTTTTTGCTAATTCCTCAAGTTTGTCTATGGATAATGACATAAGAAGAACCTTCCTGTTGACCTCTCTGAAATATTCGTTTATCACTGCAATCTCAGCAACAGACAGCTTGCTTTTCATTTCACTGTTTTTTGCAGCTGTTTGAGAACAAGCAGTGCTGCCTATGCAGTTTTGGTCAACGCAGTCTATCATTCCATCTTTGTCATTGTCAATCCCATCTGTGCAAATTTCCTGAGATTGCAAAGAGTGTATGCATGCAAAAGAACAATCTGCATCGCTGCAATCTATGTGGCCGTCACCATCATCATCTATTGAGTTAGTGCATATTTCTTTTTTTGCGCAGTAAAAATCTGTTAAGCAGTCATTGTCAGAACAATCTATATAGCCGTCAGAGTCATCATCTTTGTTGTTGCCGCAATATTGCTCTTTTGCTATGCTTGTTTGAGATTTATAGAGGTCATTATCTTCATTAAATCCTTCATTAAATCCTTCGCTAGTGTCTATAGGAATGCACACCGCATCATCATAACAATCAGCATCAGCACAGTCATTAAAACCATCTTGGTCATTGTCTATTAAATCATCACAAATCTCTCCTGCTTGTACAGAATTGCTTATGCATCCAAAACTACAAGCAGAATCTTCACAATCTGCATCGCCATTGCAATCTTCATCTCCGAGCACATAACAATGTTCAATTAAATCTTTAGCAACACAACTAACACCTCC
>CAYIYF010000007.1:0-15374 GCA_964367575.1 Candidatus Woesearchaeota archaeon
CATAAAGGCCGAAAATACTTGCATCATTATCCTCGCATGAAGGAGTATTAACAACAGCCATTCCTGCTAAAAAATTACGATCTTGATTGTCTTCAAAGTCATAATAAACCAAGTCATTTATTGCAAAAGCCAGAAATGAAGCGAAAATTATCAGGAATGCTGGAAAAAGTACTTTATTATGATGCTCCATTGCTAAGCCCCTTTTAATATGTTTATAACCATGAAATTCACTTATAAATCTTTTGAAAGCAAAACTATTTATAGAGTTTAGAGTATAGTGATAAAGTCTAAACACAATGATGGAGCTTGGAGGGAACATAAAACTACAGGGATTTAATGACCTAGACCCAGCAACACTCATCGTTGTTAAAAAAATTGTTGGCAACTATACGAAAAAGCTAACTCAGCAGCATTCGGATTTCTTAGGGCTTTCTCTTGATTTAAGCAAAGAAGACAAGAATCACAAAATAAGCATTAATCTATCTAGAAAATCAGGCAACATGATGTCAGAAGCAGCAGAAGAAAATCTTTTTTTTGCTCTCAGCTCTGCATTGGAAAAAATAAATAAAGAATGATTTCAGATTTTTGTTTTTTTGTCTTGTAATCTTGCAACGACTTCGTTCATGGCGTTTTTCGTGTTCTCTAAGTTTCTTAATTCAGCTTCTATTTGGTATTTCACTCTGTCTTTATCATCCTGATTGCTACTTCCTTCTTTTGGGACATGCTTTAAAAATTCCAATATGCCTTCCATGCGGTTTGCAGAGTCCTTCAGTAATTCAATTACGTTGAAGATATCATCCTTTACTGGTCTCATTGCTACCACAAACAAAAAAGAGAGATTAATATTTAAGTATTTATCTTCTCTTCATATACAATCATGATTTTATTTTTACAAACATTTATAAATCACTAAAGTTAATCCTAACACCTTAAAGAAGCAGATTTATGAGGTTTTAATATGGCGCAGCGAATGGGCGGTTTTAGAAGAAAAACAAGAAGCAAGCTTAGAAAATCACCTAAACAAAAAGGCAAGATTAGCATAAGAAACTATTTCCAAGAGCTGAAGCCAAATGAAATGGTCTGTTTTAAGGCAGAATCTGCAGTGCAAAAAGGTATGTATTTTCCAAGATTTCATGGTAGAACAGGAAAAGTAATCGGGCGCGAAGGAACCTGCTACAAGGTTCAGTTCAAAGACGGAAAAAAAGATAAGATAATAGTAACACATCCAATACACTTGAAGAAGGTCTAAAAATGGCAGAAATAGAGATAAAAAACAGCACCCCCTTGACTTATGCAGAATTAGCTGAAAAGCTGAAGAAAATTACAAAAATCAGGAAAGGCGAAGAAGCAGGTTTCAGGACAAAAAAAGCAGAAGAGTTTCTGGAAACCTTCACAAAAGAGGAATTAGCACATATGTCAGAGCTTAAAGAAAAGATTAAAAGCCTGAACATACAAAGATTAAAGGACAAGCAAATAGCAACCTTGGTGAACATAAATCCCACAGATGAAGATAGCGTCAAAACAATATTGTCTAATGATAACATCACACTCAAGCAAGAGGACGTTCAAGCAATTATTGAGTGTTTGAAAACATAGAGAATGGAACAACAAGAAAGTGAACAGAACAGTAAAGGAAGAAAAGGCTATTGTGATAGACTTTCTTCCAAACGGGTATCCATCGGATACAAGACCAGCACATATGAAGACACCAATAGCGCAAGCTATAGGTACTGAACACTTTATTCTTCTTGAGCTAGTGCCAAAAAAAGGAGTTTTCTTGAAACCAAATCAAGAAGTCTACATGGGTGAAGGCAAACGTGAAGAAATTCACCATATAACAGGGCGAATTAACTTCTTAAGGCTCACACAAACAGCACGTATGAGTTTGGAGCCATTGCTTAAAAAAATAATCTATTTGACAGAAAGCAGATTCATAGAATTCTTCAATAAGGCTGGTTCAATCAACGCAAGAAGGCATCAACTTGAATTAATTCCTGGAATTGGGAAAAAACATATGTGGGAATTATTGGAGAAACGTCAAGAGCGTCCATTTGATAGCTTTGAGGATATCAAGGCGCGCGTTAAATTAATGCCGGATCCGGCAACAGCAATTGCAAAAAGAATAATCTCAGAATTAAACGAAGAGGACAAACACCTATTGTTTGTTGGCACTTAACATATATCAATAACAAGGTTAAAAGTATGCCATCTTCAAAAAAATAAAAGAATCTAAATTCACTGTCCTTATGATGCCACATTTTTGCCTGAAAGAAAAAAAGTTTTAACATATCTAAAAAACATCAATATAACTATTCATTACACCAAATATCAACTATAGAATTTAAGCTTTACAATTCAAGAAATCATCCATCATGTTTCACGCCAATACCATATCCATAGTCTATATTCTCAATGAGTCCGGCATTTTTTGCCCAAAGAAGTGAACCGTCAGAGCTCGAATAAACATAAACCTTACCGACATCCTGATAATATTGCTCTGTAGGATTAGCTCCATCAGGATCAAAACCATCATAGCCCTGAGCTCCTACAATAATATCTTCTTTATTATCCTCATCTAAATCACCAGTACTGCCAAGTGAGAATCCAAAATTACAACCTTGATTCCAAATATGGTCGAGAGAAGGTACTTTATCGCAATCTTCTTCAGATTCTACAGACCAAATAGTAGCTCCTTCTAGGCCTGAAAGTAAAGTCACTGTTCCCTTATAATATAAACAACTACCACTTAAGCATCCATAGGGATCTCCTACTACAACTTCACCATATCCATCACCATTAACATCTGAAATGCCATGGAGGGTATATCCAAATTTAGAAATTGAAGGCACAGGATTATCTACGCTATGTTGCCACAAGAAGGCTCCATCATTTCCAGAATAAGCATAGACTTCACCATGAGGGTTAAAATCATCACTATCACTTACCTCACTTACGCCTGTGTCACTTACAACAACATCACCATATCCATCACCATTAACATCTGGAACTCCTGTAACAACTTCTCCATAAGCACTTCCTGTAGCAAGTGTAAGTGAAGATGTCTTGTCCCAAAGTAAACTTCCATCTGCTCCAGAATAAACAAAAAACTTGCCATATTTAGGTATCTGTGGCACATATTCATATTTAGCACCAACAATAACATCACCTAAACCATCACCATTAACATCTGGAATTCCATCAATAGACAAACCATATTTTTCATATTGATTTGAACCAATAACTTCCCATAATTTTACACCATCTTTTCCTGAATAAAGAATCATCTTTCCTTTGCTTCCTTGGTTATTTACTTGATTAGTATCAGGGGCAAAACCATAGGCACCAACTAAAACATCATCATAGCCGTCACTATTAGTATCAGGAACATCTACAGCATTAATTCCAAATCCTATGTTTTGATTTGAACCAATAACTTCCCATAATTGTACGCCATCTTTTCCTGAATAAACCTCAACTTTTCCACGATTATTAAGATATTCCATATCTGTCACTATAAAATCTATATAGCCATCATGATTTAAATCTTTAATTCTGGAAACACTCCTTCCAAAACTCTCAGAATAAGGAGTAGTACCAACATGACTCCAGACTAGATTGCCATTTTTATCATAAACATACAATTTTCCGGTACAAGCGATTGGAGTACAACCACCAGTAGAATAAGGTGTCCCTGGATAAAGAGGAGCACCAACCATAACTCTAGAAAAATCTGGAGGATATTTTTTTAAGATTTGAGATCTTAATCCTGACACAGAAGGATTTCCTTGTATTTGCTTACCTGTTATAGAAGAGTCAACATTATAATTAATTGTATAAAACAAAGAGAATACTAAAATACTCAAAATTAAGAGCACCTTCTTTTCCATAAAAAATAGAACAAATATGCCTATTTAAATATTTGCACAAAACAACTTATTACCATTCAGAACATCCTATCAACCAGAACGCACCAAAAAAGATACCAATCGAAGATGTAACAGAACCGCAAAAAAGACCAAAATCCTTTTAAATAGATTTTCTTAAAAAAAGAGATAAAATGGCTCAAGAGATAAAAGGCTTAGTAAGGCTTGCAAACAGCGATATAAAAGGAGAAAAGACAATTCTTTATGGTTTAGCAAAAGTCCATGGTGTTGGTTTAAATTTTTCAAATGCTATTTGTGAAGTTTTGAATTTAGATAAAAACGACAAAATAGGAGCTCTTGACATAAAAAAAATACAGGAAATAGAAGAAGCCATCAATAATCCAGCATCAAAAAAAATTCCAGAATGGTTGTTCAATAGGCGTACTGATCCAGACTCAGGCCAAACTACTCATCTGAATGGCCCAAAATTAAAGCTTGCAAAGGAATTTGACGTTCGTAAAATGAAAAAGATAAAATCATACAAAGGCGTCAGGCATATGTTTAATCTTCCTGTACGTGGACAAAAAACAAAAGGTAATTTCAGAAAAGGAGCTAGCGTTGGTGTTATGAAGAAAGCAGCAACAGCACAGCAAGCAGCTAAAACAGAAGGAGCAAAGAAAAAGTAAAATGGGGACAGTTTCAAGATTAAAAAGCAAGTACTCTGGTCCAAATCATCCTTGGGAGGCTGCAAGAATTGAGGAAGAAAGAACATTAGTAAAAGAGTATGGGTTAAAAAATAAAAAAGAAATATGGAAGATAACCTCGAAATTAAGAAAAATAAAATCTCAGGCAAAAACTCTTATTGCAAGCACGACAGAACAAAGCAAAAAGGAAGAAAAGCTTCTTATAGAGAGATTGATGAATCTTGGCATCTTGAAAGAAGGTTCAAGACTCGACAACATACTTGAGATTGACACTAAAAAAATGCTGAACCGCAGGCTTCAGTCAATTGTTCTTTCAAAGGGCCTGGCACGCACAAGCAAGCAAGCCCGCCAAATGATAACTCACGGCCACATCACAGTTAAGGGCAATAAAACAAACATTCCTGGATATCTAGTGCCGATAAAGGAAGAGCACCAAATAAAATACGCAGAAACATCGCAATTTAATGATAAAGAGCATCCTGAAATTAGCATAAAAAAGAAAATTGAATCTCCTCCAAGAGAAAAAACCAATGAAGCGCCTGTTCAAATTGTAAATCCGCCAGAGGCACAAAATTAAGATGACAGATGAAAAAATAAGATGGGGAGTTGCACATATTTATTCTAGTCACAACGATACTATAATTCACATAACAGACATCACTGGTTCTGAAACAATTGCCAAAGCATCAGGAGGCATGGTTGTTAAACAGCACAGGCTTGAAAGTTCTCCAAATGCTGCAATGGCAGCTGCAAAACAAGCAGCAGAGCAGGCAAGAGAAAAGGGGATTAATGGCCTGCATATAAAAATACGTGCGCCTGGCGGCCATAATGGCCCAAATTCTCCAGGTCCTGGGGCTCAGGCAGCAGTGCGCGCATTATCGAGAAGCAACATTCGCATAGGTGTTATTGAGGATGTGACAGGTCTTCCAACAGATAGTTGCAGAAAAGCTCACGGTAAAAGGGGAAGGAGAGTTTAAATGGATGTTAAGGTTCTGAAAAAGGATGATGACAAGATTGTATTCAAAGTTTCAAAAATCAACCCTGCTATAGCAAATGCCATAAGAAGATATATCATTGCCTATGTTCCGACAATGGCCATAGATGAAGTTGACATAAAAAAGAATGATTCTGCATTATTTGACGAAATGCTTGCACTGCGCCTTGGTCTTATTCCATTAAAAACAGATTTGAAGGGATATAAGGTTTGGGAAGGGCCAAGCGAGGAGCGCCCTAAAACAGCACAATATGAATTAAAAATGACATTAAAGGCAAAAGGCCCATCAACAGTTTATTCCTCAGAAATAAAAAGCTCAGATCCAAAAGTTGCTCCAGCATTCTCCAAGATCCCTATAGTTAAGCTTCTTGAAGGTCAGGAAATTGAGTTGGTTGCAACAGCGCGCCTGGGTCATGGCAGGGAGCATGCAAAGTTCTGCCCGGCATTGGCAATTTATCGTGGAGATCCAGAATTAATTGCAACAAAAGAAAGCAATGTTAAAGAAGTTGTTGAGAAGCTTTCTGATTTTATTGTAAAAAAAGGCAGCTCTCTTGAAATAAAAGACATAACAAAATGGAACGAAGCTCATGAAAATATCTGCGAAATGAACGGTGTAGATGTCATTTCCAGCAAAGAAGATTTCATTTTTACTGTTGAATCATGGGGGCAGTTATCAACAAAGGAAATTGTTATGAAAGCAATTGACATCTTCGATTCCAAGCTTGACGAATTCGAAGGATTAGTTAAGAAATTAAAATAATTTTTTGTGCATTACCTGATGTCGAGATCCTGCAGGATAATATCCTCTTTTTTTGTACCAAGCAACAGTTTTTTCTTCTCCTTCTCGCACCAATAATGCAACATGGTTTATTCCATTTTCCTTCATTCTTCTTTCTGCCTCATCCATCAATCGTGATCCGATTCCCTGTTTTCGGTAATCCTCTTTTACGGCAAGGCGAAAAATAATGGTCTGAAAATTATCACCCACAATGTAGACATTACCAACAACAGTTCCATCATCTACAGCAACAAGAATAGATCCAGGATATTTGGCGAGTTTTCTTTTTAAATTATCTTTAGTATCCCACTCTGGATCAAACATATGGGCTGCTTCAAGATTTGCTTTTAATCCTTCATAATCACTAGTTTGGTAATCTCTAATTTGAATCATAGAATAGAAAAAGCACATTGATGAATTTATAAACCTTCATGAACTGTATTGACCATACGCGGAAGTCCCATAGCCTGGTCAATTGGGTAGCGTTGAGGTCGCTATGGCTTAGTGCCTTCATAGGTTCAAATCCTATCTTCCGCAGGCTGTTTATTAATTATTTTAGATTTAGAATATTTGCATTTGTTTGTTGTACTGGTTCTGGTGCTATAACCGCTGTTAAATCCCCTGTAATAACGCGCTTTCCTAGATTAAATCCAATTTGTAAGACAGGAATATGACCTTCTCTATATCTTCTTATATCAATAACACCATCAACCATCTCAGAAAGTGAAATTTCTCTCCTAAATTTTTGATTGAGTTCGTTCATTTTCTCCTGTAAATAGTATCATGATGATCAAAGTCCTCAAAGCTAAGCGTATTGTTTGTTTTATCAAAATTAAATAACAAAACGAAATGCCCAACATGAACTCTTTTTTGATCCTTCATAGTATAACTTAAATTTTTGTAATGTTCGATATCAGAAGAAATAATCTCTTGTATTTTTCTGATTACACGCTCATAGAGGTTTCTGTCCTTTTTTAGAAGTTTGCTGAGAATCTTTTGTAAGTGCGGTTTAATCTCATAGTTATGCATTACTCTCAATTATCCTCCGCAATTCATTAATGTCTTTAAAACGTATTCCCTTTTCTTTCTCTATTTTCTTTAGTTTCTCAGCATATTCTGGTCTTAGCTCTGGTTCAAGAAATTCTTGCTCAAACTTGTCAATAACAAGATTTACTGCCTCTGACTTATTCCTCAGCCCATACTTTCCTTTAACAATCTGAAGAACTCTGTCTTCTCTTTCTCCTAAATCGACAATTGCCTGTACCATTTTTGTTATGTTTTATAATAATCCATAATATTTTATTATATAAACCTTTCTTTTTATAAAAACCTCATGCAAAAAAGAAAACAGCAAGGAGAAACATTTAAAAACAGATTTTGAAGCATCTCAATCACTCTGCAAGCGCAAGCGAAGAGTAGAGCACTTTTGTGTTCTAATTAACTAAAATGAAAAAAACAGGTCCAACAAATCCGGAATTGCAGCATCTTATAAAAGAATTAAAGAAATCTAGCATGCAGAACAAAGCTCCAATTTGGAAAAGAATTGCTTTGGAATTGGAAAAACCTACAAGAAGAAGAGTGTCTGTTAATCTTTACCACATTGATAAATACTGTGAAAATGGCGACACTATTGTAGTTCCAGGAAAAGTTCTTGCAACAGGCGAACTAACAAAACAAGTCAAAGTTGCAGCGTGGTCATTCTCAGAACAAGCATCTAGTAAAATAAAAGATGCAATCTCAATTCATGATTTATTAAAAGAAAATCCAAAAGGAAAAAACATGAGGATAATAGGATGATAGTTGACGCTAAAAACTTGATTGCAGGGAGATTGGCAAGCTATGTGGCTAAGCAGGCCATTTTAGGCAATGAAATGGAGATAATCAACGTGGAGCATTTAATCTTTACAGGCTCAAAAAAAGACGTATTAAAAAAGCATCTTCAGCGCGTGGCAAGAGGTCACACTTACAAGGGCCCTTTCTATGAAAGGAAAGAGGATAAATTCTTCAAGAGAATGCTTCGGGGAATGCTACCATACAAACAAGAAAGGGGAAGGCTTGCGCTAAAAAGAATCAAATGCCATATAGGCACGCCTGAAGACTTAAAGAATAAAAAAACAGAAACAATTCCGGAATTTAATGTAAAGAATACGAAAACACTTAAATACATTCATCTCTCAGAAATTTGCAAGTTAATCGGTAAAAAATGAATCAGAAGATAATCAATGTTTCAGGAACAAGAAAGAAGGCAATAGCTCGTGCTACAGTAAGGGAAGGAAACGGCTTGATAATTCTTAACAAGCAGCCGTTGGAAATAATAGAGCCTGAAATTTCAAGATTAAGACTGCAAGAGCCAGTTACTCTAGCTGGAGATCACGCTAAAAAAGTTGACATCCATATTCAAGTCTCTGGCGGCGGAACACAAGGCCAGATAGAAGCCTCCAGATTGGCAATCGCAAAAGCAATATACGAATTTTCTAACAAGAATGCTCTCTTAAAAAAAACATTCATAGACTATGATAGACACCTTATGGTGGCAGACTCAAGAAAAAATGAGGCATCAAAACCAAATGATTCTAAGCCACGTGCCAAGAGACAAAAATCTTACAGATAGTTAATGTTACATTGTTTATCAGGCAAAACCATCAGAAACCTTTAAAAAGCTCTTAAAAGAAACTTCTTTTGCAATGATGAAAGGTTTGGAAGCAATCCAAAGGGGCAAGGACATATGATCATACCAATCCGTTGCTTTAGCTGCGGAAAGCCAATAAGCGCTGTATACGAAGAGTATAAGCAGCGTTCTGAAAAAGGCGAAGACAGAAAAAAGATTATGAATGAGCTAGGCATCCACAGATATTGCTGCAAGGCATTATTCCTTGGTCACGCTGATCTGATTGATACTGTTGCAAAGTTCAAGAAATCATGATTCTATTAAGCAATAATTGAATAAAACAACAATATTTTTAATCTCCAGTTATTTATTTATTTTTATGAGAGATGATACATGGCTCGAAGAGCGTTTTAACCAAATCTGGGAGTTATTTTTTCCTGATGTAGAGAAACGAGATGTTTACATTCGTTGGAAAGGAAATTGGAAAAACAAGTTCGGCCATATAACAAAAAAAAATGGAAAATCAGAGATAGCAATTAATAAATTATTTCGTCATCACGCTGTTCCAGAAGACATAATAAAACTAACAATCGCTCATGAAATTGTTCACTATTCTCACGGTTTCCATTCTCACCTGCCAAGAAAGTACAAGCATCCTCATAAAGGAAACATAGTAAACAAAGAGCTAAAGAGGCGCGGCTTTGATTACATGATAAAAAAAGAAAAAGAATGGCAAAAATCAGAATGGATAAAAATTTACAAAGAATTAATGCCCCATAAATTCTCTGCACCACAGCAAACAATAATAAAACAGGCAAAACAAAGAAGTCTATTCAGCTTCTTCAAGTTTTAATTATAATCCTTCTGTGGTTGCCGCAATTAAAGCAGCTTATTACAACCTTTCCTTTTCTCGTTCTAATTCTTGCATTAACGCCGCTTTCTAGATACCTCTTGCATTTCCTGCAATAATTGCTCCTGAATTCCCTTGAGATTTTTATACCTGCTTTCGCGCTGATTTTCAAGGCTATTCGCACATACTTATGGCTTCTTCCAGGATGGCTCTTAAAACTCTTTCTAGCTTCATTAAAAAGCTCTTCAATTCTCTCAGAAGCTATTTTCCTTGCATCTCCTAATCTTCTTTGCATGTAATTTATGGTTATAAAGGCTATAAATAACTTTTCAAAGGAAAAAGTTATAAACCATTTTGCTGGGATGATGTTTTGATGATACATAAAATAAAGAGATTCATAAAAAACCTGAATAATAGAAGCATTGCCATTGGATTAACATCCCTCTTGATGATAATCTTAGTTATAATCTCGATACCAAATGGTTTTACATTCACATCAGGATTTAATAAAATAAAAGAAATGGATGAAAAATACAATACAGATTTTAAGGCAGAAAAGTTAGGTGGCACAATCATTTCATACGAAAACATTGCACCTTACCTAGAAGATTTAAAGAAGCTTCGTGAAAAAGTGTACTTTTCTATTGATGAACTCCCAACAGACGAAGAATCTGCATTGCTTTTACTCATTGATGCAAGAACATTGATGCTTTTCTCCGAAAAAAATTATATTCTTACCCAGGGCTACAAAGAAAAAGGGCTTGCAAGCGACAAAGAGGGTTTTACATGCTCAGAAGCAGGATATCTCATTAACACGGCATATTATTACAATCTAAGTTACAGCGCAGGTTTGGAGGCATATTTTAAATTTGATGACTTGCTCAATAATTACAGAGAAATCCCAGAAGTCTGGTCTCTTGTTGGAATAAATGAGGAAAAACCCAAGTTCTTAAATTTCGCATTGGGTAATTTAAAATTAGAAGTAGAAAAAAATATGATTGCTCTCACTGAATTTTGTCATATAGACATGAGCGCTGGTTTGACTGGCACTGTAAATCCTCAGGATTATCTTGAAGGTCCACCTTCTGGATCTTTATTAAGCCGAGAAGAGCTTGAAAGAAAATCTGAAGAAGCTAAAGAGCTTAAAAAGCTGCTCGAAGAAAAAGGCTTAAATATCAATTACACCACTCCCAAGAGTTGACACTATAAGGGGGTTTGCTAATGAAGTATAAAGACGAAAAAGGAAATGTTTTGTACGGATTCTCTCAGGAAAACCTTGAAAAGACAAACCGTGAAATCAGAAAAACAAACAATTTAATGTTAATCTTGATAATATTTATCTGCTTATTTTTGGCTTTAGTAGTTGGATTTGCTGTATGGCTGGACATTAATGACATTTTTACGAGAGTGATTGGTTAGATGTTGCTAGAAAGATAGCTCTTGCAACAACTTCTTTTCTTAATTTATAAGACTTTTTCAACGGCGTCCTCGTGCAAGAAAAGCTTTTAAAGCATAATTCTACCTAAAACGACAGGACGACCATAGCGGTCTGGTTCACCTGTTCCCATTCGAACACAGTTAGTTAAGCAGGCCCGCGTTCCAGGTTGTACTGCGCTTTGCCGTGGGAACCCTGGTTCGTTGTCCACTCTTTTTTTATTCCCATATATTCAGCCACACTCCCCAATAATGCACAACAACATACAGCCAAATAATATAAAACAAAACAGCCCCAATCAAAGATATTGCAACAGTATTGATAATCTTATTCCTATTCCTTTTCACATCATCAAAAGTACAAATCTTCTTTCTCCTGAAATAAATGACAAGAGAGACAGCTAATAAAACCAACCCAGCAATCCTAAACCACCATTTATGCCCCCCATAAAGGAAGTCACTTAAGGAAGCAGCATATGCAACAGTACTCAATCCAAACATAACGAAGATTATCGGCGATAAACAACAAAGCGAAGCAAACAATACTGGAATTCCAGTAATCTTAAAAATTTCCTTTAATTTTCCCATCTTACATCATCTTCAAATCGCCAGTTACTTTATCAATTAATTCTTCTTTGTCAGGCCCGATAGCACAGCAAGTTGTGGTTGATGTATCAAAAAAAGTCTTTCCGGCATCAGTGATTAAAGCAGTTTTGAGTTTATGGTCTCGTGCCTTAAGTAAGTATCTTTTAAGCTCATCAAGATTTGCCACTTTTAATACAACTTTCTTCATCCCTTCTTTTCTCCATGCTTCAACTTTCTCAGAACTGCTCCCAAGAACAGCTTCAACACTTGCATGTGCAGACTGGACACAAGCCTTTCCTTTTGGTAGTTTTAAATCCTCTCGAATAAGTATTACTTGTTTGTAACTCATAAAATCTTCGTCCTTCCTCTCATTTTCAGTTTTACTTGTTTTCCAAAACCCCTTTTCGCTTTCTTTGGATGAAATTTTTGTTGTTTCTGCCCTTCAGCATGCACTCTATGCTCTATGGCTGTGACAAGTTTTTCCATTGTTTTATGCGCTGTTCTGTTCAAGTCCCAATCTG
The DNA here is from genome assembly GCA_964367575.1 of Candidatus Woesearchaeota archaeon. GTDB lineage: Archaea > Nanobdellota > Nanobdellia > SCGC-AAA011-G17 > UBA489 > JABIKK01. The sequence continues at coordinate 12,338 of CAYIYF010000007.1, forward strand.
CAGCTTCAACTCTTAGAAGGTCATTAAATGCCCTGACTTTTGCATGAAAAGAATATTTGACTCTTCCGCCAACATTATGCAATTTTGCATGAAACCTTACCTTTGAACCTGGTAAAACCCTGTCAATTTTGCTCAAATACCTTGAAACAATAGTATCAAGCATAACACTATCTTCTTTTTCCAAAGAATTCAAACCTACATACTCTATTTTGTTCATAACATCTCACCCCCATTCTTTTAGCAAAGATTTTTTGTTTTAAATATATATCTATTGCGATGTAAAATATTCTTCAATTATTTTTCTGTGTTCATAACCTACTTTTATGTTGCTTAACTGATCTGGTCTATACCATGCAATGTCAAGAATCTCTTCTTTGTCAAGTTTCCTTTTGTCAATAACGCCTTTAAACTTTCCATAGAAAACAGACAAAAAGGCAAAACATCCTATTTCTTCAAAAGATTCCTCATAACTTCCAAAGTATTCAGGCGTAAAGTCAAGTCCGGTTTCCTCTTTGACTTCTCTTTTTACTGCCTTGACGTCACTCTCGCCTTCTTCTATATGCCCTCCAGGTAATACCCAAGTACTCCTAAAAGGTTCATGGCCTCTAAGCACTAAAAGCACCTTTCCATCCTCAACTAGTATCGCTCCAACTGTTTTTTGCCATTCCTTCTTGGCTCTATGGTCTTCCTCGGCATATTTCTTTCTGAAATCCATCAATTCATTCTTGAAGGCCTTTTCATTTTCGTCTATTTTAGCCTCGCGAAGCTTCGCTTCTGCCTTTTTCAAATCTATCACTTGAATACCTCTCCTGTTTCAGCACACCAAAAATATAAATCAAGATTGTCCATGTTTAAACCTACGCTTTTGCTGAAATTAATGAATTCCTTCTCTATTAAAAAATATTGCTTTTTCGTCAGGCTTCGTGGAACCTCAGAAATAACATCTAGCTTGTTGAGATTTCTCAGGATATGCCTGTCTAGTATAGCAAGATTTCTAAACCCTACATTTCTAAGAAAATGACTGGCCTCCTTCAACCCAAGACCTTTCACATTTTTAACAAGCCATTCTCTCATCATAAAAGGATCAGAAGATTTTTTCTCAAGGTCAAACTCATTATATAACACTTCAAATTTTTCCTTTAAGTTATAAACATATTTTCCCTTGTTATTATGGAATCTTGTCCTTGTCTGCAAAATTTTTCTTATGTCACTTAAATTAATTTTGCCATTATAAAGTCCTTTTTCCCTTAATATTTTCGCGGCTTCATCACATCTCTTCGCATTGCTTTGTGGAGTCAACAAGCAAAAGCAAAGCTCATAGAATAAATCCTCTTTTTTATTAATAATAGAAAAATCCTTAAGTCTATTTGATATTACTGTATCTAATCCCTTATAATTCATTATCAATTCATTATGCTTATCTGCTAATTTCATTTCATATGCAGCTCCACAACATCATCATCCTCTAGCACATGTTCACGCCCAACCTTCTGCCACTCAAACTTGACGCTGGTTCCAGACACTCTCGCATACTTAAAACCTTTAAAGAAGTCTTTATGAACCTTTGTAGCCACATCTCTGACAGTAACTCCCTTCTCGAAAGGAACAGGGGGAAAGTCTCTTTTTCTTCCATGTTGTTTGGTGTATATTTTTATCAGCCCTAGTTTTTTCCATATTTTCTTAGCAAATTCATCTCTTGTCTCATCATTGTAAATTAATCTCTCAGTTTCAACATCTTTTACTTCTTTGTCCAAAAAAGACTTATCATCGGGATTGTTGAACAGCAATATAATCAAATCAGCATGCTTTAATATGTTCATGTAACTTGGTCCCATAACGCTGTCATCAAAGTTATTCACGATGGCAGGTATTTCTATAATCTGGATTTTAATCCCGCAATAATCCATTATGCCTACTTCTGGTTTCTTTGTAGTGAACTCATAGTCTGCAACTTCTGCATTAGCTCCAGTCAGCTCGTTCAAAAGCCTGCTCTTTCCAGAATTTGTTTTTCCTACAATGCATACCTGTGCAGCGCCTTCTTTTTTTACGCTTAAGGAATAGCCGCTTCCCTTTGATTTTTTTTGTCTTTCAATAACATATTTTAATTTTGCAATCCTATCCTTTATCGACGCCAGCAGATTCCCGCTTGATTTGTGTTTTGGCGCAGTTCGGAGCATCTTCTGCAAAGCCTTAAGTTTCTCCTCAGAAGTATCCACTGCCCTGTATTCTTCTTCTGCTTTCTGGTATTCAAATCCTGGATTGGTTGCCATGCAAATAAAAAACTAGAACAGTTTAAAAAAGTTAGTAGAAAGGACCTTTCTCTTTGCCAGCAGGCTCATTTGATCTGCCCCAAGATCCCTCTTCTCTATTATCTGCTTCTTCTCTGTTAACTCCGAGATCACGAGGAGTGAACTTTACCTTTCCACCGCTAGCATCATCTTCGTCTCCGCCTCTCCTTGAAAATTTGTGTATTGCGAACATAAATATTGCAGCCACAACCACAAGAAGCAATAATGTCAGAATCCACCCGTAACTGCCAGTATCTTCCGGCTGCTGCACTGGTTCTGTCTTTTCTATTGGTGGCTCAACAATTTCTTCTTCCTCTTGCTGCACAGGAATAGAAATCTCCTTGAAAACTAAATCAGCAGACTTCTGATGCACCTTATGGAAGTATATCTCAAGGTCATTCGTGCCATCAGCATTTACATCAACTTCTTTTGTTTCATCCACCTTCATTTCAACGGTAAATGGCTCGCTTGATATAAGCAAGGTTGCAGTATCATCCGTCAAATCCTGGATCTTTATTGTATGCTCTTCTCCAGCAAGAAGCAATGTTATGGCACCAAGCTTCTTAATTAGCCTGGCAACACCTTGGTCCGGTATCTCTCCATACTTGCCTGCATAATTCTCTACAGTATCCTTGCCAATAACAATGTTTGCAATTGGCGCTTTGAAATTTGGATCTACAAAGGGAGAATTGCTGTCAATAACAACTGAAACAGTTGTGAAGTTTAGCTCAGTAGTATTGGAGTTTCCA
>CAYIYF010000008.1:0-13685 GCA_964367575.1 Candidatus Woesearchaeota archaeon
AACCTGTGACTTCTTCCACGTCAAGGAAACGTCATAACCGCTAGACCACGGGCTCTTGAATGATGCGTTAAAAATCTGACTTTAAAAAGATAACCTGCTCTGCAAAAGAGCACTGCTAGGCTTTCTGTGACTGAAATAGCAAAAACTAAAATATTTTTATCTTGACGAATGACATCAGAAAGCGTTATAAGTTTGTTTAGACGACACCATTTCATGGAGAATAAAAAAGTTGGATGGCTGCTAATAGGAATTTCTCTTTTAATAATGCTGCTTGTTTTTCTTTTTGGAAACACTACAAAAGATTTTCTTGAACAGACTTGCCCTTACATACAGAGCGGATTAGAATGTCCCGCATATGATGCAATAGACCACCAAACTTTTTTTGCTTTGATTATTGTTGGAGTATTGTTTCTAGTTGGTATTTTCCTGATATCATCGAAACCAGAAGAGAAGATTATCATAAAAAAGATGGAAAGAAAAGCTGGCACAAAAAAGCTTGACCTATCTGGGCTGACTAAGGAAGAGAAGGAAATTTTTCAGATAATCCAGTCTAACAAGGCGATATTCCAGGCAGAGCTTATAGAAAAGACAAGTATTGGAAAGGTAAAGATTTCAAGAATACTCGACAGGCTAGAAGGACATGGACTTATTGAAAGAAAAAGAAGAGGAATGAATAATGTGGTTGTTTTGAAAAATAATTAGTGAAACTAGTTTCATAAAAGCCCTTAAATAGGAAGAATATTATAGAGACTTTATGAGCCTTAAGGAATTTGTTAAAGAGCTTTCAGGGTCAAGAACTGAAGGTGAATTGATAAGGACAATGTTCTACTCATTAATTACCTCAATTATTACTCTTGGGCTTGCTTATTTTGTCATTAGGTGGGACTTTGAAAAGTTTTTGTCAACGCAAGCTTATTACCTATTTTTTGCGATAGTTGGCTACGCATTGCTCATACCTTCCATGAGGCAGGTAAGGTCATATGGAGAGATGCCCTGCATGTCTGGAATGATGATTGGTATGACCATTGGCATGATATCTGGCTTTATATCAGGTTTCTTTATTGCTTCAACAAATGGGATGTTTGTAGGAAGCGTATTTGGAATGTTTGTTGGCATAATCTTTGGCGTATGGAACGGCAAATGCTGTGGTATAATGGGATTTATGGAGGGTATTATGGCTGGATTTATGGGGGGTTTAATGGGTGCAATGACTGCATTTATGCTGCTTAATGACCATCTCAAGGCTACTGCAATAATTGTTTTTGTTGTGTCGACAGTTATAATTTTCTCACTTAATTACTTAGTATACAGGGAAATGAAAGAAACAACGAAACAAATAAAAGAAGATCACTTCCTGACTGTGGTGCTATCTTTTGCACTCACTATGATAACAACTTGGCTGATGATTTCAGGACCAAGAAGCGGGGTGTTTGGATAATGAAAAACATGTCCTTGCTGGCAATTATTGTTGTTGTGATAGCAATAATTGGGGGATTTCTTTTTGCCAGAGCCGGAGCCGATACTGCAGTAGATTCTCAAGAGGTTATAGCAGATAACTTTGGCGGCGATGTAAATGATGTGCAGAAAGTAACGCTTGGCCTTAAGAATTACAACTATTGGCCTAATGAGGTAACTGTAAAAGCAGGAGCACCTGTCGAGATTACTTTAGACCAAAGTGTTGTCGGCTGCTTGAGATCATTTAGCATCAAAGATTTCGGAGTAAACAAATACTCCAAGAGTCCAGATGAAAAAATAGTGTTTACACCCAACAAAAAGGGAAAATTCAGGTTTTCATGCTCAATGGGAATGGGGTATGGGACACTAATAGTAAAATGAAGAAAAAAGTTGAAGGCGGAAATGAAATAGCCATTGCAGTTATCTTGATTCTAGTATTACTTATCATCTTTGGCGGATTTGGCATGATGGGTCTTGGTGGTTATGGCATGATGGGAATTGGGTATGGCACATTCTCTGGATTCTGGCCAATAGGATACATTATTCATATCTTATTCATAGTTGCACTTGTTTTATTCATAATGTGGCTTATTCGCCAGCTGCAGGGGCAGAAATAAATAGTGAGACAGATGGCAGAAGAAACAAACCTCAAAGGCAAAATTGTCTACAAATGCATGAAGTGCGGGTGGCTTTATAGAGATGAAAGTATTGCTGAAAAATGCGAGGATTGGTGCACAAAACACAAAAGCTGTAATATTGACATTCAGCAGCATGCAATAAAAATAAAATGAAGAGAAAAATCGTCTTAATACTCTCTGTTACTGCACTAATAATTATGTTTTCAATTCTCAGTTCAAAGAAATTACAACTTTCTGATAATTCTTTTGATAGAAAAACCGATGGTCTTAATGTCGCAAAGCAAAGTGAGATTATCAAGCTTGCATCAGGAGACTCGCTTAAACTCACAGCAGATGTTGTTAAAAAAAATATTCTTGGTAAGGAGATTCGCATGTTTGGTTACAACGAACAAATACCAGGCCCATTAATAGAAGTAGGGCAGGGTAGCAAGATTTTTATTGATTTTACAAACAATATTGACCAGGACACGACAATTCATTGGCATGGTTTAAGGCTTGATAATGCATTTGACGGTGTTCCAGAAGTCACGCAGAAACCAGTAAAACAAGGAAAAACATTCAGATATGAGGTTAAATTTCCAGATACAGGAATGTATTGGTATCATCCGCATATACGCGAAGACTATCAGCAAGAACTGGGGTTGTATGGAAACATCCTTGTCGTTCCAGCAGAAGAAAAAAAGAAATTCAACAAAGAAGAATACTTAATTCTTGATGATATTCAAATCAACAAAGATGATGTTAGTTCATACTCTCAAGATTTTGCAACACAAGCGTTGATGGGCAGGTTTGGAAATGTAATGCTCGTCAATGGACAAACAGATTATTCTCTCAATGCCAACAAAGGAGATGTAGTGCGATTCTATATTACCAATGCTGCAAACACACGAACATTCAACCTAGAAATTCCAAATGCAAGGATAAAAGTTATCGGTAGTGATGGTGGATACTATGAAAAAGAGTTCTTCACAGAAAATATAATTATTTCACCTTCTGAAAGGTATATCGTTGATGTTCTTTTTGATGATGCCAGTAGCTATGAAATAAAAAATACTAATCCTCTGAAAGAGTACAATCTCGGGAATATTGAAATATCACAAGAGCAATCAGATGAAGACTTTAGTGCAGAATTTTCAGATGCTAAAGAAAATGAAGAAGTGAAAAAAGAATTTTTATCATTCAAGAATTATATGAATAAGCCTCCAGATGTTGAGCTTGTCATGGACATTAAAATGGCAGGAATGATACAAGGAGAAATGATGCAAAATATGGATCACAGTATGCATATGGGCATGCTACATGCTGGGGAAGATGGAGGTATAGAATGGGAAGATACCATGGCAATGATGAACTTTGGAAGCACAACAGACAGCGTTAAATGGCTACTTGTTGACAAAAAGACTGGAAAGGCAAATATGGACATCAGCTACGAATGGGAAAAAGGAGATTATGTAAAAATAAGGTTGTTTAATGATCCTAACTCAATGCACCCTATGCAGCACCCCATTCATTTTCATGGAAACCGTTTCGTTGTGTTGTCCAAGGATGAGATAGCAAATGAGAACATGGTCTGGAAAGACACAGTTCTTGTTCCAAAGGGAGAGACAATAGATATATTATTAGAAGTGTCAAATCCTGGTGAATGGATGGTTCATTGTCACATTGCAGAACATTTAGAATCTGGCATGATGTTGAGCTTTAATGTGAAGGAATGATATTGGAGAAAAAAATGAAAAAATTCAAAATAACAATCTCAGGAATGCATTGCGGGAGCTGTGCAGGAAATATCCAGCGCAGCTTAAACAAGGTTGAAGGGGTGAAATCTGCTTCTGTCAGCATTATGACCAATAAAGGCATTGTTGAAGCAGATGAAAAAGTTTCTGAAGAGTCACTCAAGAAAGCTGTTTCTCGTGCAGGATATAAAGTTGTTTCTATAGAGAAAGCATAAACACAATGGATCACGAACACATGCATAATGCAGAAATAAAAGAAGAATCTATCGAAGAGCAAGAAATTAATAGCTGGAAGAGGAAATTAATTGGCGCGTGGATATTTTCTGTTCCTATTGCGATTCTCATGATTTCTGAGCGTCTCCTTGGCATGAGTCTTGTTCCAGAAGCATGGATGATTCCTTTGCTTCTTGGTTTGGGATTTCCTGTTGTTTTCATTTTTGGATTTGAAACATTAAAAGGCGGACTCAAGGGGTTTTATACCTTCTATTTCAACATGGATTCTCTTATTGCTTTAGGCACAGTCATAGCCTACTTGACAGGAATATTTAGTTATTTTGACTTCGTTGCTGATTACTCTGGTGTGGCTGCGATGATTATGGCAATTTTTCTTACAGGAAAATTCATTGAAGCAACGGCAAAAGGAAGAGCAGGCAAGGAAATAAGGAAATTACTTGAGCTTGGCGCGAAGAATGCAAGAATATTACGAGGCAACAAAGAAATTGAGATTCCAATATCTGAAGTGAAAATAAATGATATCATGATTGTAAAACCTGGAGAGAAAATACCCACTGATGGCATTGTTGTAAAAGGGGAAAGTGCAGTTGATGAAAGCATGGTTACAGGAGAGAGCCTGCCTGTTGAAAAAAAAGTTAAAAGCGGTGTTATTGGGGCGACCATTAACCAGGATGGTATTCTTTATGTAAAGGCAACGAAAGTCGGAAGCGACACTTTTTTAGCACATATAATAACTTTAGTTGAAGAAGCACAAGGAACAAAGGTTCCAATACAAAGGCTTGCTGACAAAATAACAAATATTTTTGTACCTACCATACTTGTTGTCGCATTGCTTTCTTTTTTAGCATGGGCAGTCATCGCAAAAGACATAAGCAGAGCAATTGGCGTCGGCGTAAGTGTGCTTGTTATTGCATGCCCTTGCTCTTTGGGATTGGCTGTTCCAATAACATTGATGGTTGGAAGCGGCATGGGGGCTAAAAATGGAATTTTAATAAGAAAAGGAGAGGCCATACAAACCATGAAGCAGGTAAAAATTGTTGTTTTTGACAAGACTGGAACTATTACAAAAGGCAAACCTGAAGTTACAGATATCATAAGTGCATTCAAACAGTCTTACCTCTTGGGCATTGCTGGGTCACTTGAAAGACTAAGTGAGCATCCTATTGCAAAGGCTGTTGTTGAAAAAGCACAACTAAAGAGATACTTGAATGTTTCTCGATTTAAGACTTTGCGAGGAAGAGGCGTGGAAGGATTTATTGGAAAACGATATGTTGTCATTGGAAACAGAACATTGATGAATGAAAAATCAATACCTCTTGAAAAATTTGAATCTGCTGTTGAGAATTTTGAAGATGATGGAAAAACAACAATGATTGTCGCTGAAAACAAAAAAGTTATTGGTGCGCTTGCTGTTGCAGATGCATTGAAGGAGGATTCTATTCAGGCCATAAAAGAGCTCCATAAAAAAGGATACAAAACAGTCATGATTACTGGAGACAACGAGAGGACTGCAAGAGCAATCGCAAAAAAAGTTGGAATTGATGTGGTAATCGCAAATGTACTTCCTGAAGACAAAGCAAAAAAAGTTGAGGAGCTACAAAAAGAAGGCATGGTTGCTTTTGTTGGTGACGGAATAAATGATGCACCTGCCCTGAAAACGAGCAATGTTGGAATTGCCATGGGCACTGGAACAGATATTGCTATAGAGGCAGGAGATTTGGTTCTTGCTAAAGGCTCTTTGGTGGGTGTTGTTCAAGCCATCAACTTGTCAAAGGCTACTTTCAAAAAAATAAAACAGAATTTATTCTGGGCTTTCGCATATAATGTTGTCATGATTCCAATTGCGATGGCCGGATTACTTCATCCCGTGTTTGCTGAATTGGCAATGGCCTTGTCATCCATAACTGTTGTGATGAATGCTAATTTACTGAGAAGAAAGAAGCTATAAGCCACCAGCAGGATTTGCACCTGCGACCCCCGGTTTACAAAACCGGTGCTCTGCCGTTGCTCCATTCTAGAGATTTTCCAAAATGTCTGAGCTATGGTGGCTTACTCAAGTAATCTGAAAATAAGGCTTTAAAAGATTTCTTTTTATGTGTAATGTTTCCGTTGCGCAGGTGGTTAACTATATAAAGAATGTTGCAGTAATAATTTTATGAGGCGTATTGCTTTTGTATCCAACGATGTAAGAATTGCCTTCTTTGATTTATGCAGAAGAAGACTAAAGTGCTCTTCGTGGGATGCTTTTTATAAATGCTTTAACCTAAACAGAGGCTTGGGACATAAGTACAGGACTGGTTTTTTGCTTTTACCAGAAGAGATCTATAAAAAAATTGTTGGGTTGTCTTCTGTCGATCCAGAACAGTTTGGGGGCAATATAATTTACAGAGAAAAAAATTGGGGTGTTGTTAAGGGGGGACATAGCGCCTATAAAAAAAATAGAAAAGAGTTTGAAAAAGGTCGAAAAAAAGGTTTGAAGAAAATGCTTGCATTGACTAAGGATAAAATTACTATTTTTGATATCAGACAAAAAATTTCTTTAGAGCTATGTGAATTTATTGGAGCTTTTATTGGCGATGCTTTTACTGCAAACTATAATTGCCATTATATAACGCAGTTTACCGGCGATAGAAGGTATGATAAAGCATATTATTCAAAATATCTTATACCAATATCTCAAAAATTGTTTAATAACATAAAGGTGCACATCCATGAAAAAAATAATACCTTGCGTGTTAATTACTATTCAAAACGGTTGCATCATTTTTTAACAAAAAGATTTTCTTTTCCTTCTGGAAAAAAAGTTTACACTGTGCGCATTCCCCATCAGGTTATTGAAAAAGGGAAAAAATTTTTTTTTGCATTAATTAGAGGATTATTTGATACCGATGGATGTGTCTATTACGACATGCGAGATATCTACAAAAAACCTTACCTAAGGATACAGCTGAAACTTGCAAATCCTGGTCTTATACTCCAAGTAAAGAACTTATTAAATGAATATGGAATCAGATCTTATGTGGATAAATCTTCGGACTACCATCTTTATATTTACAATAATCAAGCTCAAACGTTTATTCGAGAAATAGGCTTTTCAAATAAAAAGCATTTGGATAAGCTAAAGCCTAGTTAGAATTACTTGTTAGCTCTTCTTTTTCTCTTTTCCTTGCGCATTCTCTTACGCTGCCATTTCCATCTCATCTGATGGCGTTTTTTCCAGCGTTTAGAGCTTCTCTTCATGATATTTAAAACGCTTGAAATTGGCTTTTAAATGTTTTGGTAATATTTTTTATATTAGCTTTTCTAGAGCATGTTATGGAAATCATAGGCTTTGTAATTGTTTTACTTGTTATAATCATTTTAGCTCTTGTTTTTCTTTTGTTCACGCATAAAAGGGAATTGCAAGAATTGAAAAAAGTTCACGAAGAACTGATGTTTGACCATAGATCAAAGATAGTAAAACATGGAAAATCATTTGAGCAATTGTTTCCATTTATGTCAAACTATCCATATAATCCAAACAACTTTAGATTTCTCGGAAGTCCTGTAGATGGAATAAGCTTCGAAGATGATGATATTGTTTTTATTGAATTCAAGACTGGAAGCTCTCAGTTAAATGAAAACCAAAAAAGAGTAAAGGATCTTGTGAATAATAAAAAAGTAAAATGGAAAGAAATAAGGGATAGATGAAGTTATTTCTTCATCATAAGTCCCCAAAGACCCAAGACAATCAGCAATATTCCTATTACTTTCTGCATCATCTGGGTTGGTCTTGCGACCAAAAGAATAATTCCAGCAACACCAACAATTAATATTGATAAGTACATTGCAGCCAAGTCATGAGGACTTGATCCTGAAACAGAACTCATTGTTGAAGCAGGCGCTGATGAAGCTTTCCTACTGGAAGAACTTCTCCTTGTTCTTGATCTTCTTGCACTTGAAGACCTTCGAGTAACTTTTCTTCTTGCAGCCATTAATCTTTCACCTCTTATTTTATAAGATATAATAAATGACTGTTGTGACTATATAAATGTTTTTTGTTTTAGAAGAGTGGTTAATTTTGAGTTTTTTTGATTTTTAGAAAGTTTTTATTTGCTTAAAGAAAAAACCGCTCCCACCGGGATTCGAACCCGGGTCTTCGGCTGTTTTCAACCCAAAACCTTAGGTCTTAAATTTCGAAAAGCCGACATCTTTTCAGCGAATAATCCTTTTGGGACAAATTCTTGACCGAGCTGGACTATGGGAGCCTAAAACGTCTTTCGTGTTTTTTGTTGTTGAACCCTATCTCTTTATAATATTTTCTAATGCCTTCTTTGTTCCTTATGTAGGTTTGATAGAAAGAGAAAAGTGAGATCCAAGAGATTCGAACTCTCGATAGATATTCCGAAAATCTTTCAACAAATCGCACTTCTCGCCTTCGAGCGAAGTATTCTTTAGAAGACAGAACATCGAAAATTTATGAAATTAGACCTCAATGATGTAAGATATAGCAACATTGATATTGAAAAAGGAATTAAAATACCCAAATTTTTGACGCCTAAACTTGCAGAGGACTTAGGCATCCATATTGGGGATGGTTCACTATACTGGTGTAATAAGAACAAGGTCAGCACAGAATTCTTTTATTCATCAGATTTACAGGAAGAAGCTTACCGACGACATATTTTATCGCTAAAACAAGAACTATATGACCTTCCAAATTTTAGACGATATCAAAAAGGTAATGAGATTCAGATTCGATTTTGTTCATTAGCGATGGCAACATTCTACAATAAAGTGTTTGGATTTCCTATTGGAAAAAAATCACAAATAGCAAAAGTACCTGAGACCATACTCAAATCGAACGATAAAGATATTATCTCTGCCTGCTTAAGAGGGGTAGTTGATACAGATTTCCACTTTCGAATAAAATCCTCCAATGGTTACCCTCAACTTTGCGCAGGCTTATCTTCTAAAAACCTTGTAGAAGACCTTTCTTTTTTACTTAATAAACTAAAGGTAAAGAATACCACTAGGTTCAATATAAAATGCTTTGATAAAAGATTTAATAGATATAACATAAAAAACTTGATTTATATATCTGGCTTTGAAAGAGTTGGTGCTTACTTGACAAAAATAGGCTTCAATAACCCAAAACACTTTTTAAAACTAAAAATGGGCTCGAGGTGATTTGAACACCCGACCTTCAGCTTTCCTAGGAAGCTTTTTTCTCTTCTTATGCGAAAGAGATGTCATATAAGACTGACGCTCTAGACCAGGCTGAGCTACGAGCCCATAACCCCAAAGGCTTTCAATGTTCTTTTAAAGGTTTTTATAGCGTCTTGTGAAAAGCCTTATAAGATATTTTCTCACTTTTTACTTATGCTCATTGGTGTTGTAGGAAAACCATCGGTAGGAAAATCTACATTTTTCAAAGCTGCCACTCTCGCAGACGTAGAAATAGCTAGTTATCCATTTACAACGATAAAACCAAACTCTGGAATTGGCCACGTAAAGGTTGATTGTGTTGACACTTTTTTCAAGACTCAATGCAATCCTAGAAATGGCTATTGTGCAGATCATAAAAGGTTCATTCCTATTGAATTGATTGATGTTGCTGGTTTAGTTCCTGGTGCACATGAAGGGAAAGGACTTGGAAATGAATTTTTGAATGATTTACAACCTGCAGATGCATTAATACATGTTATTGATACAAGTGGCGGAACGAATGAAAAAGGAGATATTATTGAAGAAGGAAGCTATAATCCTGAAAATGATATCATATTTTTAGAAAATGAATTGGACATGTGGTACACTGGAATAATGAAACGCGGATGGGAAAGATTTGCAAGACAAATGCAGCAAGAAAAAGAAAATACTGTAAAGACTATTGCCAAAAGATTGTCTGGACTGAAAGTTACTGAAGCCCATGTTGAAGATACAATGAAAAAAATAAATCTTGTTGATAAACCTCCTGAAATGTGGAGTGAGGATGAAATTTTCAAATTTGCCCAGGATCTAAGAAAGAAAACAAAGCCCATGGTTATTGTTGCAAATAAATGCGACAGAGACGCTGCAAGGAAAAATTTCACTAGCTTGAAAGAGAAATTTAAAGACTTGGTCATCATACCTTGCTCTGGCGATGCAGAGATTGCATTAAGAGAAGCAAATAAATCTGGATTGATAAAATATATTCCTGGAGAGAATAACTTTGATATTGTTGGAAACAAGTTAAATGATAAACAAAAAGTGGCCCTTGAGTTCATAAAGAAAAGCGTTCTAGGAGTGTTTGGAAATACTGGTGTGCAACAAGCATTGAATAATGCTGTTTTTAAGGTCCTTGACTACATCCATATTTATCCTGGCGGGATGAACAATCTAAAAGATAAGGATGGAAATGTACTCCCTGACTGCTTTTTAATGAGAAATGGCTCAACTGCATTGGATTTTGCATTCAAAATACACACAGACATTGGGAAAAAATTCGTCAAGGCTATGGATGTCAAAAAAAGAGTTCCTGTTGGGAAAGAGCATATTTTAAAAGATGGTGACGTTGTTGAGATAATGACTTCTAAATAGCAAGATTTAAAGGGAGATTCTTCTTAATATTTTTATATGAAACAGGTTGTTTTAAAGATAAATGGCCTCAAAATGGTCAATTTTGACCCTACGAAGTTTTTAGCAAAGATGAATCTTTCTTATGAAGTTTCTGGAGAAAAAAAGAGCGTCATGCTAAACATTAATTTAACACAGCGAACAGAGACTATTGTTGATGGGATAATTAACTTTGTTCGATCACAAGGAAAAAAAGATGTCGATGAACGTGATGATATCTTAGATCAATTATACAGCAAGAATCTTGTAAACGAAGAAAAAGTAGAAGAAATTTTATTCCGTTACTTTGCTAAGCTGTGTGAAAAAGTAAAATTCATGAAAACAAACAAGAATCATGTTGACCATATGAAGTTTTATCAAGATATAAAAGCGAGCAGCATTTCTCTTTGAATCACAATGATATCTTTAGGTATTGAATCGACTGCCCATACATTTGGTGTTGGCATTGTAAGCAAGAAAGAAGTTCTTGTTAATGTAAAAGATAGTTACACGACTGAAAAAGGCGGCATGATTCCGATGGAAGTAGGAAGGCATCATGAAAGAGTTAAAGATAAGGTCATAAGAAAAGCTCTTGAGGAATTTGAAATTAAAAATGGCGGAAAAAAGATCGACCTTATTGTATACTCGAGAGGTCCTGGCATTGGACCTTCATTGCATGTTGGAAAGAATACTGCGAAAGAACTTGCAAGCAAGCTTGGAGTTCCTTTTATTGGTGTGAATCACTGTGTAGCACATCTATCTGTTGGAAGCCTCGTGACAAATGTAAAAGATCCAGTTTTGCTTTATGCTTCGGGTGCAAATACCCAAGTAATTGCTTATGAAGGAGGCAAGTATCGTGTTTTTGGCGAAACATTAGACCAGGGAATAGGCAATTTCATTGACGCATTTGCAAGATATATTGGTCTTGGATTTCCTGGAGGACCTTTAATTGAGCAGCTGGCAAAAAAAAGCAAAAGTTACATTGAGCTTCCTTACAGTGTAAAAGGAATGGACATTTCGCTTTCTGGAATACTAACAAACTTGAAGAATAAGTTTGATTCTGGAAAGTTTAAAGTTGAAGATTTGGCTTACTCTCTGCAGGAAACGGCATTTGCGATGCTGATCGAAGTGAGTGAACGGGCGATGGCACATTGCGGGAAAAAGGAATTATTGCTTGGTGGCGGAGTTGCTTGTAATTTGCGATTAAAGGAAATGGCTGAGATAATGTGCAAGGAAAGAAAAGCTAAATGCTTCATCCCCCCGAATAGCTTGCTTGTTGATAATGGTGCAATGATTGCATATCAAGGAATAATTGAGCATGATGCCGGAAGGGAAGAAAAAGATTTCGAGATAAAACCTTATGAGAGAACTGATGATGTAGATGTTTTTTGGAAGCAATCAAGCCATTATTAAGAATCTCTTCTTTTTTGAAAGCCTATTCTTATCTTAGAATTAACATCCTCTAAGATTCTACCAAATCTCTCTGTAATTTCTCCTGTAAATCCCATGCTCTCAAGGCATCCTCTCCAGCAATTATAAACTTCATTATCTTGAGAAAATCCAAGAAGATGGACTGCACAGCACCATGGACCTCTTTGGTTATAAACTTCAGAGATTACAACAACCCCATTGTTTTCAATTTCATAAGTTTCCTCTTGAAGTCCTGCGACAGCACCCATCATAATGTCTGCCAAACCGGAGTTTATTTTATGAGCAAAAATTGGTTTATGAGAGTCGTATGATTCAAGAGATTTGATTAATCTGTATCTTATTTGCTCTTGTTTATCCCTATCATCAAATACCACGCTGTAACTATTCATAATAGCATAACCTTATCGATATTAATAAGGATTTCTATAGAAGAATAAGATTATATCATCAATAAGTTTTTAAATAAACTTTTTTAAGGTGAATATAGATGGATTGTCGCCAATACCACATGTTGCATTGACTGTGAAGTCTTCAAATTCAAGATAAATGCTTGGGTTTTGTTCTGAGAATAGCTTACCTTTTCTTTTTGCCAGATATTGAATAAATTCATCAAGCTGTGCTTGTGATTTATACTCTAGGTTAGTTATAAGCTCCTTACCCTGTCTTGTTAATCTTATCTTTGTGTTTGCTCCTTCGCATGTTATCTCTGTGACAAATGGATCGTAGAGTATAGGATCAATTAATCCAAAATTTAGTATGTGCTTGATTAAGAAATATCGCATCTTAGAAGGGCTTAAATTCTCTGAATCTATTTTATTTTTTCTTGCTATTCTCTTCATGAGCTTGACAAATTTATTTTTGTCTTGGAATAAAGAATTATTTTTTTGGAGATATGGCTTCATATTGTTAAGTATTGTTATTTCATCTATCGCGAGATCTGTTTCATTTACTATGTAAAAAAGGCCTTTTTTGATGGCATAGGCCATTTCCTCCCCAGTTATCTTTGAAGTTATAAGATTTATACGCTCTTCTGGGATTGGACCTGGCTTAAACTCTATTTTCTGAGGTCTCTTTTTTTGTTTTATTTCTATTTTTTCGTTTATTTTTTTTACTGAAGGAGCTCTTGGGCTTAAGTTTAACATTTCTTCTTGTATTTTTTTATTTTGGTGTGAATACCCCTGCAAAGATTGAAATGCACCTGCATTGTTCATTATTGGAAGCGCTGATTTTGGAAGCCCGTAGTTTTCTTCTGTTTTAGAAATCACAAAAGCTTCTTCTGTAGAATTTTTCGTTATTTTATGAGGCATCCTTTGGGCATATGCCCTCATAAGCTCTTTTGTAAAGGTTTTTACTATATGAATCTTTTTTCCTGCAAGAGGGTTATTTAAATTATAAACAAGTTTTTCAACTTCCTCATTAAGGTTCTTCAATTGCTTGTCAAGAATAAAATTAATTTCATTACCTGCCATCATTCAAACCCTGTTTTAGGAAGTGGCTTTGTTGAGACTGACTGCAAACCAAAGCCTACTGCTGTTCTGTCCCTTATGAACCTCTCAATAAGCAATAATCCGCGGGCAAGAACTTTGTTTTGCTCTATTAAGTCAGTGAGCTGTTTCTCAAC